>NZ_JACAPH010000022.1:0-49453 GCF_013385805.1 Pseudomonas sp. C6002
CCGGTTTAGCCGCGCCGGGCCATGGATGGCCCGTCGCGGCGGCCCGCGGAGCAATGCCGGAGTGAGGGAACACCGAGCCTAGGCGAGGTGCCGACAGGCGGGGCAGAGCCCTTTGCTTACTTTGGGGCTTTTCCAAAGTGAGCCGCTGTAAGAGCGGAACCATAAGCCGCCGTTACCGAAGAAACGGATATGTACTCAGTCAACAATAAACCGCACCCCCGCCCTAACCCGCTCATCCACGGTCAATTCGAAAATATCCGGCCGGGCATAATGCCCAACCACATCATAGTCATACCGCGCCCGCACCAAATCATCCGTATCAATCCGCGCCACCAGCAACCCCGCGCCACCGAGCAATGGCCCGGCAAGAACGTCCCCCATGGGCCCGACAATCACACTGCCCCCCGCGATCAGAGGCCGATCCACCGGCCAGTTCGCCACCTCCACGCCCAACGCCTGGGGTGACGCCTGCACCTGACACGCACTCACCACAAAACACCGCCCCTCATGGGCAATATGCCGCATGCTCACCTGCCACATTTCCCGCTCATCCACCGTCGGCGCGCACCACACTTCCACACCCTTGGCGTACATCGCGGTGCGCAACAACGGCATCATGTTCTCCCAGCACACGGCGCCACCGATGCGCCCTACCGCGGCATCAACCACCGGCAACGTCGAACCATCACCCTTGCCCCAGATCAGCCGCTCAGTGCCGGTAGGCATCAATTTGCGATGCCTGGCCACCAACCCGCCAACCGGCTCGAAATACAGCACCGTGCAATACAACGTGCTGCCACTGCGCTCAATCACACCCAACACCAGGCTCGCCCCGGTGCGCGCCGACAAGCCGGCCAGCGCTTCGGTCTCCACGCCCGGCACATCAATCGCATTGGCAAAATACCGCGCAAAGGCCTCACGCCCTTCAGGCAGGCGATACCCCAGCTGGGTGCCGAAGCCCTCACCTTTGGGATAACCCCCGAGCAACGCTTCCGGCATCACCACCAGTTGCGCACCGCTGCGCAGGATTTCGTCCTCGTAGGACAGGATCTGTTCCAGGGTCTCAGCCTTGCCACCCGGCAAGGAACCGATTTGCAGCGCAGCCACAGTAGAAACAGGCATCACGATCACTCCGTATCAATGGGGGTTGCCCATTCTCCGGCCAGCGGCAATCATGAATAAAGCCCGCTTCGCTGCTAACTGATATGAGCCACATGAATATCGCCAACGTCGATCTCAACCTGCTGAAAACCTTCGAGGCCCTGCACGACGAATCCAGTGCCAGCCGTGCCGCCCTGCGCCTTGGCGTCACGCAGTCGGCGATCAGTGCAGCCCTGCGCCGCTTGCGCGATGTGTACGGCGATCAGTTGTTCGTGCGTACCGGCCGGGGCCTGGCGCCCACCTTGCGGGCCAATCAGTTGAAGCCGGTGATCAGCGAAGCCCTGGATCGCTGCCGCCAGAGCCTGGCGATGGTGGATCCCCTGGGCAATCACTATCGGGGCCGTTCGGTGGTGGTGGGGTTATCGGATGATTTCGAAATCGCCTACGGCCGGCGGCTGATTGAAGAGATTGCCCGGCGTGCGCCAAAGCTGCGGTTGATGTTCCGCCAGACCCACAGCCAGATCGTTGCCGACGCCCTGCTCGACCGCAGCCTGGACCTGGCAATCACCGCCGGCGGGTTTGCCGAGCGCCGGTTGAGCCGGCAGGTATTGGGGGAAGGCCATTACGCGTGCCTGGTGGACCCCGACAGCCTGGCGCCGGGACAACAGGCCATCGACCTCGACGAGTTCGTCAGGCGCGAGCATGTGCTGGTGTCATCCGGCGGGTTTATCGGGATCACCGACGAGGGCCTGGCCGCGCAGGGGCTGAGCCGCCACGTAGGTGCCTCGACCACGCACTTCGCGGCGCTGCCGTTCCTGCTCAAGGGCAGCCAGGCGGTGGCGACCATCCCCGGCCATGCGGCCCAGGCCATCGCGCAGATGACCGGACTGAGGGAGCTGCCTTGCCCGCTGGCGCTGCCGCGTTACCCGGTGGAGTTGGGCTGGCGCACCCAGGCGCAACTGGATCCGTTGCTGCTCAAGGTGCGCGAGGCAATCGAGGCTTGTTTTACTTCGCCGCCATCAGGCGATTGACTTCACTGCGCACCATGTTCGAGAACTCCGGCGGTGACATGCCGTCCAGTTCTGCACGCACCCATTCGGCCCATTTACCCTTGCGCTTGGCGCGTTCGCCAAACAGGCGGGCGGCCTCACCCTTGGCCTTGCCCAGGTTGCTTTGCCAGAGGTCGTAGAGACGGGACTTTTCATCTTCCAGCGCGGCGCGCTCGGCGAGGGGCTTGTTGGCCAGATTGAAGCTCATGTTGAATTACCTGCTGCACAAATAGGTGACATCTTACACTGTAGGTTGAAATTTCCTGGCCTGGATTTCTCCTAAGCTGACCACAGGAAAAAAACTGCAACTTTTGCCCGCTTCAAACACTCCATTCTTCATCAAGCGCATTCATTGCCACATTCACCCGCAAGGAGTTAACCCAATGGCTCGCAAATCTGCCGCCCAAGCCGTCGAAGACCAAATCAAGGACCAAGCCTTCAGTGAGCTGACCGCACTGATCGAAGAATCGGACAAGCTGCTCAAAAGCAGCGCGTCACTGGTGGGGGAAGAAGGTGAAACCCTGCGTGAACAGGTCGCCATCAAGCTCAAGCAGGCGCTGGACTCGGTGTCCAACGTGCGCGAGCGCAGCAAGCCGGTGGTGGATGCCACCGAAACCTATATCGGTGGCCACCCATGGCAGACCGTGGCGATTTCCGCCGGGTTTGGCCTGGTAGTCGGCCTGTTGCTGGGCCGCCGCAACTGATCTGATGCAACGGCTGCGCCCTCCCCGGGCGCAGCTCGCTTCACGCCTGTGCCAACACCCGCAACCGGCTCAATTCCTGCATTTCGATCTCGATCCCGCCTGCCTGCGACTTCGCCCGTGTGCGATGGCGCCTGTCCCCCGGCAAACGCCGCAACCCTGCCGCATGCATCTGTCGCACCAGCTCCTGGCTGCGCTCGGCGAAGCTCTGCCCGGCGGTCTTGCTCGGGTCGATCACGATCAGCAACTGGCCGGTCCATGGCGTACGGGCGCCGGGGTGATCGGACCAGTTGAACTCAAACGAGAAGTTACCGCCCGTGAGGGCCGCGGCCAGCAGCTCGACCATCATCGACAGGGCCGACCCCTTGTGCCCGCCAAACGGCAGCAGCGCGCCGCCTTCGAGGATCGCCCTGGGGTCCTGGGTCGGCTGGCCGAGGCTGTCCACACCCATGCCCGGCGGCAAGCGCTCGCCCTTGCGCGCAGCAATCTGCACGTCGCCATGGGCGATGGCGCTGGTGGCCAGGTCAAACACGATCGGCAGGCCATCGGCGCGGGGCGCGGCGAAGGCAATGGGGTTGGTGCCGAACAGCGGGCGGTCGGCGCCGTGGGGCACCACGCAGGTCATGCTGTTGACCACGCTCAAGGCCACCAGGCCTTCTTCAGCAAAAGGCTCGACATCCGGCCAAAGCGCCGCGAAGTGGTGGGAGTTATGGATCGCCAGCAAGGCAATCCCGGCACTGCGGGCCTTTTCCACCAACAGCGCACGGGCGGCTTGCAGCGCGGGCTGGGCGAAGCCGTTAGCCGCATCCACCCGCACAAACCCGCTGGCCACATCCTCGACCACCGGCACCGCCTTGCCGTTGACCCAGCCACTGGCCAGGGTCGAGACGTAACCGGGGATACGGAATACACCGTGGCTGTGGGCACCGTCGCGCTCGGCGCTGGCGCAGTTCTCGGCCAGCACCTGGGCCACATCGGCCGACGTACCGTGGCGGACAAACACCTGGCGCAGCAGGTCGGTCAATTGCGCATAACTGAGTCGCTCTGATGAAGACTCGACATCCAAAGGCGATGCAGACATCTGAAGCTCCCGTTTAATTATTGGAATGGGCAACAGCGTACAAGGATCGGTCCGTCGATTAGACAGGGTTTGCCCCATGGCTGTCGACAGGGAGCGCCAGACATATCTAGCCCCTCGTGGCGCCAGGCCTGGATAGGTTGCAGGCACGCAACTCTTCAAGGATCAGGATGATGAGCCACACCCCTCTCCCGTATTTTTTCCCCGAAGCCATGCGCGTGGGCTGGAGGGCGCTGGACCGTGAGCGCCAGCTGAACATCGACAGCAGGGACATCGAGTTTCTCGGCAAGGTGTTTTTTGCCAGCGATGCAGGCCGTCGCCAACAGTCGCCGCCAATGATCGCGCAGCGCATCTGGTTGAATAAAAGCACTGCCAATGCCGTCGAACTGGCCGGCAGCTTCATGATGAGTTCAACCAGCGCCTACCCACATGCCTGGCTCTACACCCCGTACGGCGGCCTGGAAAAATTCGACAGCCCCGCCCACTTGCTGACAGCACTGACCGAGCGCTTGAAAACCCCGGACAGCGCCACGCAACTGCTGTACTTCCTGCCCTTGCAGCAACAACCATCGCCGCTACTCGACAACCGACTGGTGCTGACACCGGAGGCCATGCTCGGCGACGTATTGGGTGAACAGGAAAAAACCCTCAGGCGCTATCAGGAGAATAATCGCCAGGCGCTGCTGGCGGCGTTGAAACAGTTGCCCGCCCTCGGCGCCCTGCTTTCAAAACTGCTCGAAAGCGTCTGCCGCCCACTGTTCCCCGGGCTCAGCCCCAGCGAAGCCCACGTGAGTTTTTTCGCCATACAGCCCGTTGGGCACACGGTGCCTCGCTGGCTCGACTCGCTGCAACTCAATGACGCGGTGCTGTTGTACTACCGTGAACAAGCCTGGCCCGCCGGGCAAACCCGGGAGTTCTTCCACCCCAAGCGGCCTGCCGACGCCAAGGCCCGCGACACGCAGCGTTGGGAAACCGCGATCAAACAAGCAGCCGGCCAACTGATCCCGTTCCTGCACAGTGCACTGGAGACGTTCTGGAACAGCGAGATCGCACCGGGCGTGTCGCGTCGGGCCTGGTTCGCCCGGGCCATGGCCGCCAATGCGCAACTGGATCTGCTGTTCAAGCGCCAGCAATCCATCATCAGTCCGGAACAAAGCCGCGCATTGGCAGCGCTGTACTCTTCCCGGGGTAACGAGGCCCCCCCGAACAGCCAGACGCTGCGCGTCGAGAACGTACAGATCTGGGAGCAGCCGAGCAACGCCGTCGAGCTGGCCAGCACCTTGATGATCGGCAATTCGCAGACCTTTCTCTACACCCCAGAGAAGGGCCTGCAGGTGCTCGGGACCTACGACGATCTGATGGACACCCTCAAGGCCATGGTCAAGGCACCAGGCTATGAAGACGACCTCTCCAACCTGATGTCCCTGGAGGAGCGGGCGCTGTTTGTGGGGTTCAAGACGCCGCAGTTTTCCGGCATTCCTATCGCCGGCAATCTGTTTGAGCAGGTGCTCGAAACCATCATCGGCAAGCAGCAACAGAACCTACGCTACGCGCTCGATCTGTACCGACGCACCCGCGCCGGCATTGACCCCTCGGCCTTGCTCGACTACGCGCTGGATGTGCGGTACATGATCGACAGCCACCTCCCGGGCCTGGATACCGCGGGACGCTGGACGCCTCATTCGGTACTGGCCGACCCGACTCGCCCGGTGTCGCTGGCCGCCGAACGTGCCGCCCTGCTGCAAAAGCAGATGACCGATATCCAGGACACGCTGGCAACCCAGGTGCGAGCGCAACCCACATTGGCCAACACCGTCAATCAGGCGCTCACCGCCGAGTTCAACCGCCGCGGCTTGGCTGGCCACGATCCCGGCAAGATCTACGTCAATCGCTACGCCGCCAGCGCAAGCGCGACACCCGCCACTGCGCCCCTGGAAAGCCAGAGCCTGCGCAGTTACTTTCTTGCGCGCCTGATACACAAGCGCGGGCCGATTCCGCAAACGCCGCACTATGGCCTTTACGCCAGCCAGGGCGATGGGTCTGTTACACCGCTGGGCGGCCTGGACATAGCGCAAGCCAACGCGGCGCTCGATGCCGCACTGGTCAAGTTTCATCACTCCAACATTGCCGATATTCCCCGCGAATACCTGGAACAGCTCAGGGCGCCGATGGCCCATGCCATGGCGGTGGCGATCCAGGGCGAAGCCAGGCTCAGGCGCCTCAACAAGAGCCTGGACGCGCGTGATGAGGCGATCGTGCAGACGGTGTTTGATCTTCAACACCCTGATCGCCGCCGGCGCCAGGGCCTGGGTGGATTCATCCCGGATGCCTATGCGTTGACCGTCGAACCCGAGGGCCTGACGCAACGGGTGCCCCTGGCGCATTGCTTGATGCTCACCGAACGCGGTGGCCTGGCCCCGTCCCACTCAGGCCGGGCCGTGCTGTGGACGCCGGCGCGCGGCCTGGAGAGTTTCGCCAATGTCAGCCAGTTGCAGACAGAACTGCAACGACGACTGGCCGCCCCGGACCTTCGCAGGCAGCTACTGGCCAATCTCGACCCGCGCTATCTCAAACCGCACCAGGCCTGCGCACTCGGTCAGTTCATGCTGATCAACGGCGCGGTCGCACAGCACTGCCAGCAGTCCTGGATTGATCATTACAGGGCACAACGGGCTCACTGCCTCACCCTGACGCTCTCAGGGGACGCCTTGCTGAAGCGTCTCGGGGGGCTGGAAAAGGCCCTGCCGGCCAACGACCTGGGCCATGCCTCACAAATCGCCCAGACCTTCATGGCACAACAATCACTGCCCGCCTGGCTGGGGATGGCGTCTGTCAGCCAACAGCGTCGCCATGTCGAAATCCTTGAGCAATACCGCCACAGCCTCACGGACGACAAGGATTACCTTGACGATTTCCTGCCGCTGCCAGCGTATCTCGGCAGCAAGCTCATCGACTTGTTGCAGCCCTATGACGTGCGCCCGCAAGACGTCTACATCCTGCCCAAGCTGGTATTGGCCGGCCAGCGGCAGAACCTGGTGGACTACGCCCTCAATCACGTCAGCCAGCAAGCTGCTGCATTCGATGTCGAGTCCACAGCCGCCGGCCTGACACCTGCTGTGGTGCGCCAGATCCTCGCGCGCCTGCCCCTCAAGCAGGACCACCAGGCGTGCCTGGTCGAAAAACTCACCCCGGGCAAGCCGGGCGCAGACGTGCGGGAGCGCCGGTTTATTCAGCAACTGCCCTGGCAACTGTTGCAAAATGCCCACGCGCTGAGGCTGCAGGAACTGTTATCACCTGCGGGCCTGAGCCTGGTCGAACAGGTCCTCGACATGCCGGACGCGCTCGCCCGCGCAGCGGTCGAGGGCGCGACCTCGACAGTGCGTCCGCTGGAGTTGATCGCCACGGCGGGGGCCCGGTCCATCAAGGCCCTTGGGGTCTACTTGATCAGTGCCGTCGAAAGCACTCCGCTGGTGATGTATGCGCCCTATGGGCCGCAACAGGCGTTCCAGGAGTTCGACAACGAGGCGGATTTGATTCGCCGGCTCAACCTGCCCGGCCCCTTGCAGGACTGGGTGATCGGTCGCCTGCCAGAGGCTGAGCAAGCCACGTATAGACACCTCTGGGCCAGCACGGTCGGGGGAACCTCGGAAATCACCCTGGGGGCCAATCCGATCAGGGGCCACGCCCTCAAGCAGTTGTACCGCGACAACATCGGATTGATCTCGAACCTGTTTGAACAGCAATCCCAGGCCAACGGCCGGTCAGCCTGGGACACCCTCAAAGCCTTGTTCAGCAGCGGACTGCAGCACGCGCAGGCGTTGCTGCCGGGCAAACTGATGGTGCCGCTGGTGATCTGGCAAAGCTACAAACTGTTCCAGGCCTCTGCCGAAGACTTGCAGCAACACCGCTGGCGCGAGGCGCTGCAAACCTTCATCGGCGGTGTCGCGCAAATGGCTTCGATCCGCGCATTGATGGATGAACCCTCGACACCAGGCACCGCCCCCGCGCAACCCGCGCCGACGCAAACGGCCAGTGCCTGGCACGACATCGACGTCACCGCCCGGGCCCGAACCCGGCTGCAAGCGTACGAAGCCTGCGACATCAGCCTGGAGGGCCTGACGGCAGGCAACACGGGCGTCTACACAGCGACGGACAACCGGCATTACCTGCCGTGCGCAGGCAAGGTCTACCGCGCCAGGCAGGTCGAAGGCCATTGGCGGCTTTTCAGTGCACGGTCCAAAGGACCGTTTATGCGCCTGGATGCCAACCGCAAATGGACCCTGGACCCAAGAGCATCAGTTCGCCGCCACGGCCCCGGGTGGAGTGCAATGATGGACCGCCGTGAGGTGCGGACAGCCGTGGACCAGGTGATGAACGTCGAGGCCCGCGGCCTCGCCGAGATTCGGCGTGTGTCGCCCTCCAGGGCCCAGGCGATCGTCGAGGCACTGGACCTGGCAACCTTCTACCTGCACAACTGCCAGCAGAACCTGAAACTGCTCGACCACCAGTATCCGCCCGTGACCCGGGTGCATCGCTTTATCAACCGCTTCTTCGGCATCCCGATAGACGCCGACACCGGCCCGGCCAAGTTTCCGGAAGCCCTCGCGCAAAAACTCATGGACACGGTGACCGCCCTCCTCGATGAGGCGCTGGAGCCGACACTCTACTCGCTCAATTCCCGGCGTTTCGTCTCCGGTGCGCATATTGCCGAACCCGAACGGCACTGGGCGTTTACCATCGACGGCGACCCGGATCGACGCATCTACCTCACTGAAAACTTCTTCAACCCGCCTACAGCCGATTTCGAAGGGCGCCTGATCAATCACTTCGACCAAAGAGCCCATGCCCGCGCGACCACCTTGATTCATGAGTTGACTCATATCGTGAGCAATACCGCCGACGTCGCCTACCTCAACTCCACATCGCCCTTTTACGACCTGATCGAGGTACAGACCCAGGCCGGTCGCGATCTTCAGGACTGGCTGCGCAACGTGCAGGAGAATGCGTACTCGATCAACACGCCTGTTGGGCAATTGTTCAAATCAGCGGACGCGTGGGGGCCTACCGGATTCGACCTGGGGACCGACCCGGAAGATGACTACATCAAGCAGCAGATTCTTGCCACGACCGGAGGCGTGGACTTGAGCAACGCGCGGGGAATTTTCAAAACCAACCTGACGCGGCGGTTCAACACACAGATGGATAACGCCGACTCACTGACCTTGCTGATCACCACCCTGGGGCGCCAGCTGGACCCCGTGCCTTCGATTGCCGAAGCCACACCGTAACAGACAGGGTGCGGGCCGAACGCCCGCCCCCGTCAGTTCATTCAGTCTTTCTGATCGCGCAACACATTGCCCGACTCACCGTCGATGCGGAACTCATAGACCACGCCATCGGCCTTGCGCCCCTCACCTTCCCAGTAGCCATCGTTATCGGCTTCGATCTTGTAGATCTGGACGTAACCAGCCTTGGTCTTGGCGGTCTCGATGGCTTTTTCGATGGTGATCCAGCCTGCGCCCGGTTTGTCCGCCAGGGCGGCTCCAGCACTGAGCAAGGCGGTGGTTGCGACAACGGCGGCTAAGGTTTTCTTAAGCATTTTCGTGCTCCATTAGGGAATGAGTGTTACCTGTCCTGAATTTTTTAGGGCCCTGCAGACGAGAATTAGTTCCAATTGATGTGCATTCGCCATGATGGCTGTTCTCGCCGTCCTGCTGTGGAGGTTAGAATGTCGGAAATCAGGATGAGTTAATGACAGATAAGTCCCTATCAGAAGCCGAATACGACGCCATCACCGATGCCGCTGCGCACTGGTGCATGCGTCTGCACGCTGGCGATTGCACGACGGCGGAGCGTCAGGCCTTCGAGCAGTGGCACGATGCGCATCCACTGCATGCCTTCGAATACGCCGCGATGCTGGAAATCTGGGACGTTGCCGATCACTTGCCCCGCAGCGAGCCGGCCCCCGTCGTGGCGCGACGACAACCTCGCAGCCGTTTGAGGAACTACGCGGTAGCGGCGGCGATATGCCTGGTGGCCTTGCCACTGGCGGCCTTTACCGGCTGGGAAGCAGGCTGGCTGCCCAGCTCGTACAACCATTACGAAGCTGAAAACAGCTTGCGCCAGGTCACCCTTGACGACGGCAGCCAGGTTGAACTTAACCTGGGCACCGAACTGGTCTACAGCAATTTCAAGGATCAGCGCCGGGTTACCCTGAAAAAAGGCGAGGCGTTTTTCAAGGTCAGCCATGACGCGCAACATCCGTTTATCGTCCACGCCGGGGACGGCCAGGTTCGAGTGACCGGCACTCAGTTCAATGTTTGGAAATACGAAGACCATGTGCGGGTAATGCTGCTGCAAGGCTCGGTGCTGGTGAGCAGCGACGACGCCCACAGCGGCCTGCGCCTGTCACCCGGGATGCAGGCCAGCTACAACCGTGGCGATGCCAGCCCCCAGGCCCAGCCAATTGCCCCGGGCGACACAGCCCTGGCCTGGCGTGAAGGCAAGCTGATCCTCGACAACCTCGCTCTGGCCGACGCGTTGCCGTTGATCAACCGCTACCTGAGCAAACCGGTGATGCTGGCCGACGCAGGCACCGGCGCGATCCGCATTGGTGGCATCTACAACATCAACGAGGTGTCCAACCTCGTCCCCTCCCTGCCCAAGGTCCTGCCGGTCTACCTGACCCAGAACCAGGACGGCAACCCCGTGCTCAATTCCATTCCGCGCAAAACCCCAAAGAGCTGAGCCAGGGTCATGGGCCTGCGCCCTCCTCCCGGATGCTGCCTGCGTCAAATCGTCCATTTTTGAAACACTTGCACCGGCTGAGCTGACAGCCGGCTGCGGAGTGCCGGGTTTACGGCGCGCAGTGTTTCATCCCTGAGACACCTGCCAGGCGGGCTGGACAAAGGCCCGCTGTCTCACAGTTGAAACACATCCTCTGTGCATTCTATCCCCCGCGCTCATAACCCCATGAATGTCATCCCAAATTCAAAAGCGGCACAGCTCCTGCTCTCTTCCTGACAGCGCTGTTTAGGGTCAGCGCCAAGAATAAGGAATGCCGTCGTGAAGACACTTAATCCAGGCTCATTGAGCCTTCTGCTGATCAGCTGTGTACTGAGTACCAGCGTGAGCCTCCCGGTGCTCGCGGCAGGCGACGGTGTGATCGTGATTCAGCGCACCGTCCAGGGCCACATGGCTGGCCGCACCGCTGGCGTCGACCCCAACCCGGTCACCGTCAATGCCAATTCTTCTCCACAGATCCTGCGGGCCACCAGCGAGCTGAGCGACAACGACTACGCCAACATCAGCAGCGGCTCCAGCATCACTCGCGCCATCCTGCCCGGCGGCAACCTTCCCGGCTTGACCAACAACGGGGGTGGCGTAGGCCTCGGTGGCGGCGCAGCGGCCGGCCATGGTGGCGGCTCCAGCCTCTCGGGGCAGATCAACGGCTCAATCTCCCGCGGCATGGCGCCTTTGAACAACATCGGCAGCCTGATGGGAGGCCAGTGAGATGAACCATTCCTGGTTGTTCCTGGCGATCCTGGGCTGCTCGGCGGCCATGGCTGACAACAGCGCAGTGATCGACAACTCCGGCAAGCAATACAACGGCATCGTCTCGATCAACCAGGCGGCCGGCAATCAGCAACAACAGCTCAACAGCCGCGCGATTTCGGCGGGCAGCAACTCCCAGGCGGGCGGCGCCCTCAGCCAGACCATCGGCGGCGCACCGGCCGATCGCTCCCAGAACGCCAAGGTGGCGATCCAGGGCAGCTCTTTCAGCAATGGCAGCGGTGTACTGGGCGTCAACCAGTCGGCCGGGGCCAGCAACCAGATGATCAATGCGGTGCGGATCAGCGTGAATGCTGGCCCGCAAAGCATCGACGACAGCGTCATGTCGCAACAGAACGTGGCGCTGTCACCAAACTCAGGGTTCACCTCTACCACTGGCAGCCGCCAGGTCGTCACAAGCGACCAGGCCTTCACCGGCAGCCGTGGAGTGGTACAGGTGAATCAGAGTGCCGGGGTGGGGAACCGCATGGCTAACGCCCTGAACGTACAGATCCAATGATTCATTGGAGCTCGAAGCTGGACCGTACCAACACTTAACCAACTAATTAGAAGCAAGGGGAAATACCATGAAAACTACAATGGCTCTTAAACCACTGGCCTTCGCTCTCGCTGCAATCATGGCTGCCGCCGCACATGCCAACCCACCTACTCATCAGCCTACCGCTGCAGTAGCCGCCGTTTCCGATGCGCAATCGAGCAACCACAATGGCGTGCTCAACCTGGGCACCCAGAACAACGCGTCGGCCAACAACTCGTTGAACGGCAGCAGCGGCAACGCCCAGGCCAACATCGCAGCCGGTGATGGCAACCAACAAGACAACCAGACCGCCATTGCGGCCGGTGATGCAGATGCCGTGTTTGCCCAAGCTACCATTACCCAAGACAACCGCAACAACGTCTCGGTGCAAGTGGCTACCCACAACAACGCTTCGCTCAACAACTCGGCCAACGGCAGCTCCGGCAACCTGGGTGTGAGCGTTGCCGCGGGTAACTTCAACCAACAGAAAAACCAACTGGCAATTGCTTCTGCCAGTGGTGCCGCCGCCGCTGCTTCGAGCAACACCACTCAAACCAGCGTCGACAACACCTTCCTCAATACCGTGGCCACTCAGTCTGGCCCATGGGGCAGCCACACTTACCTGCCTGTCGTGAACAACGCCAGCGCCAACAACTCGCTTAATGGCTCTTCGGGCAACCTGGGCGCCAACATTGCTGCAGGCGTGGGCAATCAGCAGGGCAACACCACTGTGATTTCCTCCGGCGTACGTTTCTGATGCAACGGGGCCTTGGCGACAAGGCCCCTTTTTATTCCAGTGTCCTCCAGGCCATTCGATCATGCGGATCATCGCCCTCACCCTCCTGTTATTGCTCACCGGCCCGACTTGGGCGGGGCAAATGGCGATTGCCGCCATGCCCGGCGGTGGCGTGATCTTCAAGAAGGTCGAGAGCATCCGTGAACGCAAGTTCGCCAACCTGGTGGAACAGAAAACCGATTTCAGCTGCGGTGCCGCCGCCCTGGCCACCATCCTGCGCCAGGCCTACTGGATGGATGTGGATGAAGACCACATCATCAAGGGCATGCTGGTCAACGCCGATCAGGACCTGGTGCGTACCCAGGGCTTTTCGATGTTGGACATGAAGCGCTACCTGGAAAGCATCGGGATGCGCGCCCGGGGTTACCGGATCAATGCAGACACCCTGCTCACGGTGAAGATCCCGGTGGTGGTGTTGCTGGAGATTCGCGGCTACAAGCACTTCGTGGTGATGCAGCGCGCCGACAAGGACTGGGTGTACATCGGCGACCCGGTACTGGGCCATAAACGCTATGCCCGCGACGACTTCGTCAAAGGCTGGAATGGCATCGTCTTCGCGGTATTGGGCGAAGGTTATGACAAGACCAACGTGCTGCTCGACCCGCCCACCCCACTGACGGCGAAAAACAGAATCAATGAGTTCAGTCCGGTGCGGGACAGTGAATTGATGGACTTCGGTTTTATCCAGAGCGACTTCTTCTAGAAGCGCAATAAGGGGCAGGACGCTCCAGGAGCAAACGATGAACACTTACCGTTGGCTGACGGTCATGTGCCTGGCAGCCTCAATGCCCGCTTATGCGTCATCGGTGTTCAAACCGATTGAAATAAAGGACTCGGAACTGGCTGACCTGCGTGGTCGCTACGTGATGCCGGGGCGGATCATCAGTTTTGGCATCGTGATGAGCAGCACCTGGACCAATGCCGCCGGCGACAGCGTGACCGGCTCGGCCAGCATGAACGTCAACGCGTCGACCGTCACCCCGCAGTTTTATGTGCAGGTAACCGACAGCCCCACCAAAGTCTCGCCCAACCAGCCGAATGGCACCGGCACGGTAGTCGGTGGTGCCGGCCTGGGCAGCGGCCAGGGCGTGACCCAAAGCGTGCGCGCCGCCGGCGATGGCAACACCGCCAGCAATAACGTGAATATCAATGTGAACCAGAATGGCTTGTCGCCGGCCAATGTCGTCCAGTCCGGACAAGCCCTGGTGGCTGGCCAGTCGGTCACCGGCAGCACGGGTGCCGGCCAGGTCACGGTGTCGGCCGCCAATGGCGGGCTGCAAATGGCGATCCTGGCCAACAACAATCAGGGCAATTCGTTGCAGCAGATCGGCGCCGGGAATGTCCTGCAAGGCACGGTTTTGCAGGGTAACAGCAACTTCGTCAGCAACATGACCCAACTCAATGTGGTGCTGGGCAACAACGGTTTGAACAATTTGGGGCAGAACCTCAACCTGAATCAACTCAGGGGCCTACGCCCTAACGGTTATTGAACTACGCTGTGCCTCGACACTTGCGCATTAGAAAGGGACGGCTTATTCCATGCATCGATCGCTATCGTTACGTGCCGTAATTTGTTTAAGCACGCTCCTGCCCGCATCCATGTTGTATGCCGCGCCGGACACCGACATAGACACATTGAAAAAGGAATTGCTGGAGCTCAAGCAACGCTACGAAGTGCAGCAAAAAGCACTGGCGGTGCTGGAGCAACGGGTACGCCAGGTGGAAGAACAACCGGTGGCGCCGCCGCCCAAACGCCTGGCCAAATCCCCGGCAGACTTCCAGAAAGGCGGCACCACGGTGGCCGGCAACACGCCGGGAGTCGGCGCGGCTGCGGCCTCGGGCGGTGCAGCCGGTGGCGCGTCCTACGGCCAGTCCCTCAAGGATGATTCGGCCCCGGCGCAGAGCGTGAGCAACTTGTATAACGAGGCCAGCGGGTTCTTTGGCAACGGCAAGTTCAGCTTTGAAACCGGCGTCACCTATTCCCGCTACGATGCCCGCCAGTTGACCCTCAACGGCTTCCTGGCGCTGGACTCGATCTTTCTCGGCAACATCAACCTGGACCGGATCAAGTCGGATAACTGGACCGTCGACCTCACGGGCCGCTACAACCTCGACAACCGCTGGCAGTTCGATATAAACGTGCCGGTGGTGTACCGCGAGTCGACCTATCAGTCCGGTGGTGCCAACGGTGGCAGCGGCACCGCGACCTCGGAACAATCGGTCACGCGTGACCCGACTATCGGCGACGTCAACTTCGGGATTGCCTACAAATTCCTCGACGAGAGCGTCAACCTGCCGGATGCCGTGGTGTCGGTGCGGGTCAAGGCACCCACCGGCGAAGATCCGTTTGGGATCAAGCTGGTCCAGTCATCCAGCAACACCAACCTTTTCGTGCCGGAAAGCCTGCCCACCGGCAACGGTGTGTGGTCGATCACGCCGGGTATCTCGCTGGTCAAGACCTTCGACCCGGCGGTATTGTTTGGCTCGCTGTCGTACACCCACAACTTCGAAGACTCGTTCAGCGATATCAGCTCCCAGGTCGGCCAGAAGACCCCGGGGAAAGTGCAGTTGGGCGACAGCTTCCAGATCGGCGCTGGCGTGGCGTTTGCGCTGAACGAGAAGATGAGTATGTCGTTCTCGGTGTCCGACCTGGTGCAACGCAAGAGCAAGCTCAAGCCGGATGGCGGCGACTGGCAGTCAGTGGTTTCCAGCGATGCCAACGCGGGTTACTTCAACGTGGGCATGACGATTGCGGCAAGCGACAACCTGACCATCGTGCCGAACCTGGCCATCGGGATCACACCGGATGCGCCGTCGTTCAGCTTCAGCCTGAAGTTCCCGTATTATTTTTAAGGCATGACAACGGGAAAAGCCCCGCAACGATAAGGGTCGTTGCGGGGCTTTTCGGTTTACCCGCCCTAGCGGATCTGGTGTTTGTGCAGCAACCGGTAGAACGTCGGCCGGGAAACCCCCAGCACACGGGCCGCGACACTCAGGTTGTCGCTGTGCCGGTTGAGCACATCGCACAGTGCCTGGCGTTCGGCACGGTGCTTGTAATCCTCCAGTGTAGCCATCGGCAGCGCGATTGCCTGCTGGCTCTGCAATCCCAGATCAACGGCTTCGATTTGCCGCCCTTCCGCCAGTACCAGGCCCCGCCGCACGCGGTTGGCCAACTCGCGCACATTGCCCGGCCAACCGTGCTCGCCCATGGCCACCAGTGCGTCTTCACTGAAGCTGCGGGGACGGCGGCCGGTTTCCTGGCTGTAGAAGTGTGAAAAATGGTTGGCCAGCATCGCCACGTCACCGTGGCGCTCGCGCAACGGCGCGGTGACCACTTGCAGGACGTTGAGCCGGTAATACAAGTCTTCGCGAAAAGTGCCCTTTGCCACCGCGGCTTCCAGGTCGACGTGGGTGGCCGCCAACACGCGTACATCCACCGCAATCGGCTGGCTGCCGCCGACTCGCTCGATCTGTTTTTCCTGGAGAAAACGCAGCAGGTTGGCTTGCAGCTCCATGGGCAAGTCGCCGATCTCATCGAGAAACAGGGTGCCGCCGTGCGCCGCCTCGATCCGCCCCACCTTGCGCTGATGGGCGCCGGTGAAGGCGCCCTTCTCATGGCCAAACAGTTCGGACTGGATCAGGTGTTCGGGAATCGCCCCGCAATTGATCGCCACAAACGGCTTGGCATGGCGCTGGGATTGGCGATGCAAGGTACGCGCGACCAATTCCTTGCCGGTGCCGCTGTCGCCACGGATCAACACCGGGGATTCAGTGGGCGCCAGCTTGGCGAGCAGCTTGCGCAATTCCCGGATCGGACGGCTGTCCCCCAGCAACTCGTGTTCCGGCTGGCCCGCAGGCGCGTTGTTGCCCTTGCCCCGCAGGCGCGCCATGCCGAAGGCGCGGCCCAGGGTGACCTGCACCCGCGACACGTCAAACGGCAAGGTATGGAAGTCGAAGAACCACTCACAGACAAAATCGCCGACATTCTGCAGGCGCAGCACTTCCTGGTTAAGCACCGCAATCCACTCGGTGCCGCTGCGGCTGATCAGTTCCTTGACCGCTTCGGGTCGCTCCAGGTGAAACGGCTGCAGGCGCAACAAACCCACGTCACAGGAGCGCTCACCCACCGACTCGAGGGCGCAGCTGTCCACGTCCCACCCCGCTGCGCGCAAACCGGGCAATAGCCGGTGGCAGTCATCACAGGGATCGACCACAAGCAGGCGGCGCGGGGCAGGTGTAACAATCATGACTATTCCTTGGCGTCAAAATCGTTAAAGTTATTTAAAAACAACTATTTGCAAAGTCTGCTGGTAACCCTAGCAAGATCTTGACGCCGCCTTTGTACCGATTCGCTATAAGTCGCGAACGAACCGGGTCTTTTATGTCAGTCAGGTGCGGTCAATTGCCGCGGCGTAACTTTCATGAGGCTTTCAAAATAGCCCCTTACATGACTTTAATCAGGGAAAGTTAAAAAATCTTCTTCTAACATGTGACCCGCACCCGGTGATCGTGCATCAGTACAAGTAACCAGTCGTTAGGCACGCCCAACCAACGGCTTCCACTTGAATGGGCATTTAGAGAGAAGACCCCATGAACGCCCCGCTCCGCATCAACGAAGCTCTTTTGATCGCAGACCGTGCTTTCCAGCCCTTTCAATGTGTGGCCTGGCACGACGGCAACGGCGCCCTGAGCCTGAGCGTCATCGACCGCACCAATACCCGTATCGGTAGCAAGCAGCTGTCTTCCAGCACTTATACCGACCCGGCACAGCTTGAGAACTTGCTGTTGCAGGCCCGTGCCGAACTCGACAAAGATGGCTATCAGTTGCAATCCTGGGCAATGCCCAAGTAACTGAAGCGTGCGTGAGACGGCACCCGAAAGTGTGCCGCCCGGCTGCGCAATATATTGACCCGCACTAACTCAAGTGGACAGTCAGCCATGCAAGTTGCAACTTTGCATAGCTGACTACTTATTAGTGTGGTTACCGATCAATAGGCCGAGAGAATAAACCGCTCGATGGCTTCCGCCGCACCGTCATCGACATTGCTGCCGGTCACGACGCTGGCCTGGCGCTTGACCACCTCTTCTGCCTGGCCCATGGCAATCGACAACCCCGCCACATGAAACATCGCCGGGTCATTGCCGCCATCACCGATGGCGGCTGTCTGTTGCAGTGGCACACCGAGGTGCGCCGCAAGGGTTCTCAACGCTTCACCCTTGTTGGCCTTCATGGCGGTGACATCCAGGAACACCGGCTGCGAACGCGACACCTGGGCCAATCCCTCGACCCTGGGCTGCAACTGCGCCTCAAGCTCCATCAGCAGCTGGGTATTGGTACTGGCCGCAACAATCTTGTCGACCCGATCCAGATACGGCTCGAAGCTCTCCACCACAATCGCCCCATAGCCCAAGCCGTGCTCCTCGCGAACCGCCATCGGTCCGCCGGGATCGCGACGCAGCCAGTCGCCGTCGGCGAACAGCCAGACTTCAACGTCCGGCTGCGGCGTAAACAAGGCCAACGCCACCAGCGCCGCCTCTGCCGGCAAGTGATGCGCCACCAGAATACTGCCGTCGGGATTGACCAGCGTGCCCCCGTTGAAGCCGGCAATCGGCACATCGATGCCCAGCGCTTCGACCTGCTGACGCATGGCCTTGGGCGGTCGCCCGCTGGCCAGGCTGAAAAACACCCCGGCCGCGCGCAAGGCGCGAACCGTATCAATGGTGCGCTGGCTGAGGCTGTGATCCGGATGCAGCAACGTGCCATCCATATCACTCAACACAAAACGGATGGGTTGACTCGGCAAGTCACTCATCCGAGGCTGTGCCAGGTACGGCCATCGCGGGCCAGCAACGCATCAGCCGCCGCCGGGCCGTCCTCACCCGCCTTGTAGGCCTGGATGCCGTCGTCCTGCTTCCACGCATCGAGAAAAGGCTGCACCGCACGCCAGCCGTTCTCGATGTTGTCGGCGCGCTGGAACAAGGTCTGGTCGCCGGTCATGCAGTCGTAGATCAGGGTTTCGTAACCTGTCGACGGCTGCATCTCGAAGAAGTCCTTGTAGGCAAACCCCAGCTCCACGTTGGCCATGTCCAGGGTCGGCCCGGGCTTTTTCGCCAGCAGGTCGAACCACATGCCTTCATTCGGCTGGATCTGGATCTTCAGGTACGTCGGCTTGAGTTCATCGACCTCGGTATCACGGAACTGCGCGTAAGGCGCCGGCTTGAAGCAGATGATGATCTCGGTGTCGCGGATGCTCATGCGCTTGCCGGTGCGCAGGTAAAACGGCACCCCTACCCAACGCCAGTTGTCGATCAACACCTTGAGGGCAACGAAGGTCTCGGTGCTGCTGTCTGGCGCAACATTGGCCTCCTCGCGGTAACCCGGCAACTGCTTGCCGCCGACTTCACCCGAGGTGTACTGGCCACGCACCGAGTTGGCCCGTGCGTCTTCCAGCGACCAGGGCCGGATGGCCCCGATCACCTTGGCCTTCTCGCCCCGCACTGCGTCGGCACCAAAGGCAGCCGGCGGTTCCATGGCGACCATCGCCAGCAACTGGAACAGGTGATTGGGCACCATGTCCCGCAGGGTGCCGGTGTGTTCGAAGAAACTGCCACGGGTTTCCACGCCGACGGTTTCGGCGGCGGTGATTTGTACGTGGTCAATGTAGTGGTTGTTCCAGAACGCCTCGAACAGCACATTGGAAAAACGGCTGATGAGGATGTTCTGGACGGTTTCCTTACCCAGGTAATGGTCGATGCGGTAGATCTGCTTTTCGCTCATCACCTTGAGCAGGCAGGCGTTCAGCGCTTCGGCGGTGGCGAGGTCGGAGCCGAACGGCTTTTCGATCACCACCCGGCGGAACGCCTCCGGGGTTTCTTCCAGCAAGCCGGCCGCGCCGAGGCGCTGCACCACTTCGGCGAAGAAACGCGGCGCAGTGGCGAGGTAAAACACCGCGTTGCCAGTACCGCTGTCGGCAATCTTCTTGCCGATATCGGCGTAGGTGCCGTCATCGAGGAAATCACCCTCGACGTAGCTGATGCCTTTGGCCAACTGTTCCCACAATGCAGGGTCCAGGGCGTTCTCGGCATTGCCCTTGACCTTGCTGGCGGCCTCGGTGCGAATGAAGTCCTCGAGCTTCTTGGCGAAATCGGCGTCGCTGATGGCGTTGTGATCAACGCCGACAATGCGCAAGCCATCGCCCAGCAGCCCATCGCGGCTGAGGTTGTACAGCGCCGGCATGAGCAGGCGCTTGACCAGGTCACCGTGGGCACCAAACAGAAACAGTGTGGTGGGCGGAGCGGGTTCGGCCTTGGGTTTCTTGCCGTTGGCGGTCATTTTTTGGGAGTCTCCACATGGCCGCCAAAGCCGAAGCGCATGGCAGAAAGCATTTTGTCACCGTAGGTACTTTGCTGGCGGGAGCGGAAGCGCGCGAACAGCGAGTTCGACAGCACCGGAACCGGTACCGATTGTTCCATGGCGGCCTCGATGGTCCAGCGGCCTTCGCCACTGTCGGCGACCGAGCCGGAATACCCGTCGAGCTTCGGATCGGTGGCCAGGGCGTCGGCGGTCAGGTCCAGCAGCCAGGACGACACCACGCTGCCGCGGCGCCAGACTTCGGCGATATCGGCAACATTCAGGTCGAAGCGCTGGTCTTGCGGCAGGTTCTCCGAATTCTTGGTCTTGAGGATGTCGAAACCTTCGGCGAAGGCCTGCATCATCCCGTACTCGATGCCGTTGTGGATCATCTTGACGAAGTGCCCGGAACCGGCAGGCCCTGCGTGGATATAGCCGCGCTCGGCACGGCTGTCCGCTGCGGCGGAACGGTCCTTGGTACGCGGGATGGTGCCTAGGCCCGGTGCCAGGCTTTCGAAGATCGGGTCCAGCAGCTTAACGGTCTCGGCGTCGCCGCCGATCATCATGCAGTAGCCGCGCTCCAGGCCCCAGACGCCGCCGGAGGTGCCGACGTCGACATAGTGCAGGCCTTTTTCCGACAGGGCCTTGGCCCGACGGATGTCATCCTTATAGAAGGTGTTGCCGCCGTCGATGATCACATCACCGTCTTCAAGCAGTTGGCTCAGTTCTTCAATGGTGTTCTCGGTCGGGTCGCCTGCCGGCAGCATCACCCAGATCGCCCGGGGCTTTTGCAGCCCGGCCACCAGGCCTGCCAGGTCAGCAACGCCCGTGGCGCCCTCGCCTGCCAGACCTTTTACGAATGCTTCATTGCGGTCGTAAACCACGGTGGTATGCCCATTGAGCATCAGGCGCCGCGCAATGTTGCCACCCATGCGGCCTAGTCCAATAATCCCCAGTTGCATGTGCTGATGCTCCTTACTACGAATAAATGTGTGTCACAGTTTATAGCGCAATGAGGCTAATGAGGGTTAGTCCAGAGCGGATTGGCATAGTTTCATGACAAAAAGTGGCCATCCTTTCGCCTTCAGTGGGTTAAAAGTCACAACGACCATCAAAAATAAAAAAGTTCCCTTCATTAAAAAAAGAATTCAGAATTGCCCCGACTGTTGCCGAGAGCCTCGATTCAAGCGCTCTGGCACCGCGATAGACCGGCTATTTGCGAGGTAAGCAATGAGCACTGCACACATGACCCGTCCGCCACAGACCCTCTACGTCACCATTCGCCGCGATGAATTGCGCCAGTTGAAAAACGAGCGCGACCAACTGCAGCAGGAAGTCATGCGTTTGCGCTCGCACCTGCAGGGCCAGCTCAATCAGCCGTCCGGCACCCAGCCCGCACTTTGCTGAACGTGGGCTGAACGAACCGTTCAGGAATAACTCACGAAGTTTTCACATCCCCCTCCCGATACTCCCGCCGAATAGGGCCGCGCTACGCGCGCAGGCCCTCTGTTTGCGTGCGTCCCTGCGCGTTGACACTGAAAATTATCGGGTTGGAGCGCTGGATGGCGATGTTCAAACGCAGCACTACGTCTGCGAAAGGTTTTGATTGGGCCGGCCTCGGCTGGATGTTTCTGTTCTTCTGGTATTTCTCGGGCATTACCCAACTGCTGATCCAACTGACCGGCACCTCCGGCTTCAGTGGTTTCCGTCAGGCATTCTTCATGAGCGCCCTGTGGCTGGCGCCGATGCTGTTGTTCCCACGTCGCGCGCGCCTGGTGGCGGGGTTGATTGGCGTGGTGCTGTGGGCCTGTTCCATGGCCAGCCTGGGTTATTTCTTCATCTACCAGCAGGAATTCTCTCAAAGCGTCATCTTCATCATGTTCGAGTCGAACATCTCTGAAGCCGGCGAATACGCCACCCAATACTTTGCCTGGTGGATCGTGCTGGCGTTCATTGCCCACACCGCCATGGCCGTTTTCCTGTGGACCCGCGTACGCCCGGTTTACCTGCCACGTGGCCAGGCCATGCTGGCGGCTGCCGCAATCGTGATTGCCATCGTCGGCTACCCGCTGGTCAAGCAGATCGCCAAGAGCGAGACCATGGAACTGGCCATCGACCGCTTCGAAACCCGTATCGAGCCGGCAGTGCCATGGCAGATGATCGTCGCCTACCGCCGCTACACCGAACAACTGGATAACATGCAAGGCATGCTGACCAGCGCCAGCAAGATCCCGCCCCTGACCAACCTCAAGGACAGCATGGCCGGCCAGCCGTCGACCCTGGTGCTGGTGATCGGCGAGTCCACCAACCGCCAGCGCATGAGCCTGTATGGCTACCCGCGCAACACCACGCCGGAACTGGACAAGCTGCGGGACCAACTGGCGGTGTTCGACAACGTCATTACCCCGCGCCCGTACACCATCGAGGCGCTGCAACAGGTGCTGACCTTCGCCGACGAAGAAAACCCGGACCTGTACCTCAAGACCCCCTCCATCGTCAGCGTGATGAAGCAGGCCGGCTACAAGACCTTCTGGATCACCAACCAGCAGACCATGACCAAGCGCAACACCATGCTCACGACCTTTTCCGAACAGGCCGACGAGCAGGTGTACCTGAACAACAACCGCAACCAGAATGCGCGCCAGTATGACGGCGACGTGCTGGAGCCGTTTGCCAAGGCCATGTCCGACACTGCCGAACGCAAATTCATCGTGGTGCACCTGCTGGGTACCCACATGAGCTACCAGTACCGCTACCCGCCGACCTTCGACAAGTTCACCGACCGCCAGGGCGTGCCTGAGGGGGTCAGCGACGCACAGTTGCCGACCTACAACAGCTACGACAATGCGGTGCTGTATAACGATTTCGTGGTGTCGAGCCTGATCAAGGACTACGCCAAGACCGATCCAAACGGTTTCCTGCTGTACCTTTCCGACCACGGCGAAGACGTGTTCGATTCGGCCGGCCACAACACCCTGGGCCGCAACGAAGGCAAGCCGACGGCACCGATGTACACCATTCCGTTCATGGCCTACGCATCACCCAAGTGGCGTGAAAGCCATGACTGGAGTTTTGCCGGTGACTTGCAGCGCCCTTACACCAGCTCGCAGCTGATCCATACCTGGGCCGACATGGCCGGGTTGAGCTTCGACGAACTGGACCACAGCAAGAGCCTGGTCAGTGACAGCTTCAAGCCTCGGCCACGGATGATTGGCGACCCGTATGCACGCCAGCAAAAACCGCTGATTGATTTCAGCCTGATCAAGCCCAAGCCAGACGCCGCCAACGTGGTCGTCAAGTAGCTTGAATCGCCCGGGTTTCATCCGCGCAACGCGGTGAAACCCGATTTGGCTGCAACGCAAAGATAATAATTATTCTCGTTTAGCGCTAAAGTTCCCCGCCTCCTTTCGTCTTTGAGCCAATGGCATTTTTCATAGACGACAAGGAGTTCGCCGCGATGTTCGCGCCTATTACCCGTTCCATGACCTTGACCCTGGGCCTCTTCAGCGTGGTGCTGAGCCCGGACCTGCTGGCCGAAAACGACCCCGACCAGGAATCCCAAGCGCCGGCCAAAGCCCTGGAACTGGGCAGCACCAGCATCACCGCTGAAGGCCTTGGCGCCAACACCGAACACACCGGTGCCTACACCACAGGCTCAATGGGCACCGCCACCCGGCTGAACCTGTCCATCAAGGAAACCCCGCAATCGGTCTCGGTGATCACCCGCCAGCAGATGGACGACTTCAACCTCAACACCCTGACCGAAGTGATGCGCCAGACCACCGGCGTGGTGGTGCAGCACCTGGACTCCGACCGGGTCGGCTATTCCTCGCGCGGCTACGGCATCACCAACTTCCAGATTGACGGCATGCTCAACACCTTCGGCCGCATGAAGTCCGATGCCGACACCATCATCTACGACCGGGTCGAAGTGGTCCGCGGCGCCACCGGCCTGACCACCGGCGCCGGCGACCCCTCGGCCACGGTCAATATGGTGCGCAAACGTCCGACCGCACAGTGGCAGGCCAAGACAGGCGTCAGCGGCGGCTCCCACGACAATTACTACAGCTACCTGGACGTTGGCGGCCCCCTGGCGTTTGATGGGCGCCTGCGCGGCCGCACGGTGCTCGCCTACCGTGACACCCAGTCCTACCGCGACAACTACGCGCTGCAACGGGAAGTCGGCTACGGCATCCTCGAAGGCGACCTGACCGACGACACGGTGCTGGCGGTGGGCTTCGATTACCAGAACAAGCATGTGCAGGGCACCGCGTGGGGCACCTTGCCCTACTGGAACAGCGACGGCAGCAAAGCCAGGCTGCCCCGCTCCGCCAACATCGCGGCCCACTGGAGTTCCTGGCCGCTGAAAGATGAAACCACCTTCGCTACCCTCGACCACCGCCTGGCGGGTGACTGGCACCTGAAGGCCGCCTATACCCACCGTGAAAGCGACACCGACGGCAAGGTCTATTACGGCGGCTCAGGCTTCCCGAATGCCGACCGCAGCGGCATGACCGCCTGGACCAGCCACATGCTCGGCACCTCGAAAATGGACGTGGTCGACTTGAACCTGTCCGGGTCCTATGCCCTGCTGGGTCGTGAGCACGAATTGATGGTGGGTTACGGCGAGTCCGAGCAGCGTGACGCTTCGCCACACCTGCGCAGCGGTACGGTGCCGAAGGACTACACCAGCATCGACGATTGGAAACACATGGGTGGGATCGGCAAATTCCCCGACACCAACACCGGCCTCAAGGGCGAACAAGGCAGCACCCGCCAAAAGGCCGGCTACCTGGCCACCCGCCTGAGCCTGACCGATCGCCTGCATGCGGTATTGGGCAGCCGCTACGGCAGTTGGGAGATCGAGAGCACCACCTACAACTACAACAGGGACACTGACCAGTTCCTCGGTACGTCAAAATCCAGCCAGACCCACAACGACATGTGGACACCCTACGCCGGCCTGCTCTACGACCTGACCCCGGAGTACACCGTCTACGCCAGCTACACCGATATCTTCAACCCGCAGGAAGAACGCACCGCCAGCAAGCAATACCTGGAGCCGGTGGTAGGCAGCAACTATGAAGTGGGCATCAAGGGCAGCCTGCTGGAAGAGCGCCTGAACCTGGCGGCCGCGTACTTCTGGAGCAAACAGGACAACGTCGCGGAACTGGACAGTTTGACCCCACCGGATCCGGAGACCGGCGAGCAGTTCTTCACATCCGGCGGCAAAGGCAACAAGGTTCAGGGTTTCGAGGTAGAGGTGTCCGGAGAGGTGCGCCCCGACTGGAACCTGACCGCCGGATACACCTACACCCACTCCCTGAACGGGGACAAGCAGCGCAATAACACCCACCTGCCGCTGAACCTGCTGCGCGTGTCCACGGCCTACCGCCTGCCCGGCGAATGGCACGCGCTGACGGTCGGCGGCGCGGTGAATTGGCAAAGCGACTTCTACGACTTCGCCTATCGCCCGGTTGGCCGGGACACCAATGGAGCCCTGATCAGGGAGCGCACCCGGATCACCCAGCAGGCCTATACCGTGGTCAACCTGATGTCGCGCTATGAGTTCGATGACCACTTGTCGGCGTCACTTAATATCAACAACCTATTTGATAAAAAATATTACGAGCGCGTCGGCTTCTATAACGGCGTGTATTGGGGAGACCCGCGCTCTATCAGCGTTGCACTGGACTGGAAGCTCTGAATTCATCGCTGCTAAAGATTGGAAGTTAACGAAATCGTTAACTTTCGGTCAGCGCGAGGTTAACCCTTACTTAATATCATTGGCCCACAGTCTCCCCATCCCGCCGCTGATGACAACGCGCGGACCCAACACACTTACTGAGACACTGCCATGAAATTTTCGACTGTTATCCTTGCCGGCCTGATGACCATGACTTCCGTAGCCGCCTTTGCAGAAGGCGGCTCAGAGCGTTCGAAGGAGTTCTACAACAACTTCACCTTCGTTCAGGAACAGACTCACGGTGCTGCCCAGCAAACCGCAATGGCTGACGGCAAGACCGAAAAGCCGGCAACGGCCGACCAAACTACCAACACACCGAACAGCTGATTTACCCGCAATACCTGTGCTATTCCGCTCTGATAGCCAAGGTCAATTTGGCGCCACTTGCTGGCGCCTTTTTTTTGCCTTTAATTAAATAAACATTAATTAAAGCGGCTTGCTCCAGAACAACATCCGGCCATGTTGCGGATCAAATACCGAATCATCAAACCCAAACTTTCGATACGCCGACTGCGCCACGGCGTTGCCTTCAAGCACCTCGAGGGTGATCTTGCAGCAACCGCGCTGGCGAGCAATTTCCTCGACCTTTTGCAGCATCTTCTGACTCAGCCCCAGGCCACGGAATTGATCCATCACCACCACGTCGTGCACGTTGACCAGCGGGCGGCAGGCAAAGGTGGAAAACCCTTCAAAGCAGTTCACCAGGCCGGCGGGCGTACCGCCGACAAAGGCCAGCACACTGAACGCGTGGGCACGCTTGGCCAGCTCTGCCGGCAGTTGCTGCAAGCGGTCGGCCGGCAGGCTGTGGCCACCGCCCATGGGGTCTTCGGCGTAATGATTGAGCACCAGGCCAATGGCCTCGGCGTGTACCGGATTGGTGTAGCTGGCTTGCAGCACCAGGATGTCTGCGCTGTCCATTTCCTTCCTCGTTGACGGTGCGACAGGGACTCGGTCCCCATAAAAGGGCTCGATTGTAAGCGCGGTGCAGGCATTAGATGAAGGAGATTAACTACATTTGCCCGCGTGAAAGCGCGCCAGGCTCGCCAAACCGTGCCAGTTGCATCTCCTGCAGGCGGCTCAGGGTGCGGCGGAATGGAAACTCCAGGTAACCCTCGGTGTAGAGGCTTTCCAGCGGCACCCGGGCCTCGATGTACAGCGGCACCTTGCGGTCGTAGCACTCGTCCACCAGCGCGATGAAACGCCGGACGCTGTCGTCATGCACCGACAGTTCCGGCAGTTCCCGGTCCCCGGCGTCCACCCGTTCGGCAGCGTCTTCGGTGCCACGGGCGATTCGTCCCGGGCGCTTTTGCGCGCTGAGGTTGGGCACCTCGCCGAGCAAAATGGCCTTGAACCGATCACACAGCAGCATGAAATCCATCGCCGCCAACGGCTGCTCACACAGGTCGGCGTAGCGACACCACAGCACGGTTTCACTGGACTGCACCGCCACGATGGAGCGGTAGCCGACCGCAACCGGGGCGCTGCTCACTGCCTGCCCGGCGCTTAACTGGCGAAACACCTCGGCCAACGCGTCGGGCTGGTCGACCCAGTAACGCTGCAGTGCGGTGCCCGGGTGCAGGCGATGATCCTCCCCGCCATCGACTGCCACCACCCGCATATGCTGTTTGATCGCTTCGATTCCCGGCAGGAAACGATCCCGGTTGAAACCGTCGGCGTACAGCTGGCCCGGTGGCTGGTTGGACGTGCAGACCATCACCACGCCTTCCTCGAACATCACCTGGAACAGCCGGCCGAGGATGATGGCGTCACCAATGTCGTTGACAAACAACTCATCGAAACACAGCACCCGCACTTCCCGGCTCAGTTCGCGGGCCAGGGCCTGCAAGGGATCGTGGGTGCCCGTTAGCTGGAATGAACGCTGGTGCACCCAGCCCATGAAGTGATGAAAATGCTGGCGCCGCGCTGGCACTCCCAGGCTTTGGTAGAACTGGTCCATCAGCCAGGTCTTGCCCCGGCCGACCGGGCCCCACAGGTACACCCCAGTGATGGGCCCATGGCCGTGGTGCAAGGCCTGATGGCAGTCCTGCAGGGCTTGCACCGCCTCACGCTGGGCGTCGTCGGGGACAAAACCCTGTTCGGTGATGGCGTGCTGATAGGCGGCAAGTGGCGAGTCGAAAGTCATGCCCGGCAGTATGCCATGACGGCTACAGGGAAATATCCAATCGGGCAATCTTGCCGTGTTCATTGAGGCGGAAGGTATAGCGCAGCTCCAGCGGGCTGCCGGGAAAGCTGCCGGTGATCAGGTTGCTGACCAGCACCTTGCCCGTGCGGTGCTGCACATTCAGCACCTGGACCCTGGGCTGGTAACGACGCCCGGTGTCTTCCATCCAGCGGGCGATGGCGGCGGTACCGACCCGGTGCTCGCCTTCGTCGAACACGTTGGCATCTTCGGCGAAACAGTCGGCCACCAGCGAGGTGTCGCCGGCATTCGCCGCGGCAATGTAGGTTGCAATAGCCGGGGCCAGTTCAGGGGTGGGTTGGGACATGGTGACAGCTCCTTTTTAGTGATTTATGGAGCCATCCTAAAGCAGCGTTGTGTCAGTTCTTGTCAGGAGTGAACGGCCCGGATTCGTTCTGTTCCATCAGCTTGCGCCAGCCCCGCAGCCAATCGCTGCGGCGCCCCGGATACCGTTCACCTTGCAGGCGCGCGGCGGCCACTCGGTCGGTGCGGAAGGTGCGATAGGCCGCACGCAATTCACACCACGCGACGATCACCCGCACTTCGTTGAGAAAGCCCAGGGCCAGGGGCCAGATCAGGCGCTGGCTGGCGGTCTGGCTGGCATCGGCGTAGTCGATGTGCAGCTTGGCCTGGCCGCGAATGGCCTCGCGGAACACATTCAACGGCACGCGATTTTCCGGGTAGCCGAAGCCTGGCGGGCCCGGCAGCACCGTCGGATTGCGCAAGGCTTCCTGGGCAGCCGGGTCAAGCACGTCGGCGATCTTTGCAAGCGCATTGGCCGCCGCCTGGCTCAGTACGTCATCACCGCGCTGGTCGACATACCGCAAGCCCAGCACGATGGCTTCGGTCTCGTCGGCATTGAGCATCAGCGGCGGCAGGAACAGGCCCGCACGCAGCACATAGCCCACGCCCGCCTCGCCGTAGATCGGTGCGCCCAACGCGGTCAGTTCGGCGATATCGCGGTACAGCGTGCGCTCGGAAATCTCCAGTTCTGCCGCCAGCACGGCGGCCGTCACCGGGCGCTTTTTGCCCCGCAGGACTTGCAACAAGGTCAACAGACGACTGGTACGCGACACGTTGATCATGCTCGAAAAAGAAAGGTGGCGCAGCTTAGCAGAGGCCTCCGTCAGAAAGTGTCAGGAGCAGGCACCCTTCCCTTCAGCCGCCAAAAAAGCCCCTTGACGAAATATATGACTAGCATCATATTTAATAGATGTTGCGAAACATTTAAACCAACCACAGCGTCAGGAGTTTCGGTATGCGTAATAAAGTCTTTGGCCGTCGCAGCGGCCTGCGGGTTTCAGAGCTGGCCCTGGGCACCGCCAATTTCGGCACAGGCTGGGGCCACGGCGCCGAGCGCGAAGAGTCCAAGCGAATCTACGACGGCTATCTGGAGGCCGGCGGAAACTTCCTCGATACCGCCAACGGCTACCAGTTCGGCCAATCGGAAGTGCTGCTCGGCGAGTTCATTGCCTCGGAACGGGATCGCCTGGTGATCGCCACCAAGTACACCCTGCGCACCCAGCCTCAAGACGAAGGCACGATCAAGCTCGGCAACAACCGCAAGAACATGGTGCGCGCCGTCGAAGAAAGCCTGAAACGCTTGAACACCGACCACATCGACCTGTTCTGGGCGCATATCAGCGACAACGTTACGCCGATGGAAGAAATCCTGCGGGGTTTTGATGACCTGGTGCGTGCCGGCAAGATCCACTACGCGGGGCTGTCCAACTTCCCCGCCTGGCGCATTGCCCGCGCCGACCTGCTCGCTGAAGTGCGCGGCTTTGCACCCCTGGTAGCGATCCAGACCGAATACAGCCTGGCCGAACGCACTGCCGACCGTGAGCTGCTGCCCATGGCTGAAGCCCTGGGTCTGGCCGCCACGTTGTGGTCACCGCTGGGGGGTGGTTTTCTTACCGGGAAGTACCGCAACAGCCAGGACGATACCCGCGCCAGCAAGCTGGGGATTTTGGTCCACGCTGAAAAAAGCGCACGGGAAACGGCAGTGCTCGACACCCTGCTGGCGGTTGCCGGTGAACTGGACGCCACGCCGACTCACATCGCCATCGCCTGGCTGCGGGAAAAGGCCCGTCGTTCCACTACCGCGCTGATCCCGATCCTGGGGCCGCGTACCCGCGAACAGCTGGACGGCACCCTGGGTGCGTTGAGTGTGCAACTCTCGGCTGAGCAAGTGGACCGTCTGGATGCTGCCAGCGCGATACCGCTGGGCGTGCCCCACGAGATGATCGCGGAGCGCTTCCCACGTTATACGGACGATGATGCACAAGACCTGCGCTGGCCGCCGGTTATCTAAGACCCGTTGTGGCGAGGGAGCTTGCTCCCGCTGGGCTGCGTAGCGGCCCCAAAATCTTGGGAGCGCTGCGCACTCCAGCGGGAGCAAGCTCCCTCGCCACAGATGCAGTACTCAGCCTCAGTTATGCGAGGCTTTTGCTCACCACTTCAAACACATCGCTGGACAGCTCGCCCGAAGCGCGAATCCGCTCCAGCTCGCCTTTCATCAGCGCCTGCCGCACGCTGTCGTACTTGCGCCAGCGGGTCAACGGCGCCAATTGCCGCGAAGCAATCTGGGGGTTGAAGCCATTCAACTGGATCACCAGGTCCGCCAGGAACCGATAACCCGAACCATCCGCCGCGTGGAAGTTGATCAGGTTCTGCCCGGCAAACGCGCCCACCAGTGCCCGCACCTTGTTCGGGTTCTTGATGTTGAACGCAGGGTGCTGCATCAACGTCTTGACCCGCTCCAGCGCGCCCGGCAAACCATTGCCCGCCTGTACGCTGAACCACTGGTCCATGACCAGCGGGTTGTCCTTGAAGTTCTCGGCAAACACCGCGAGCGCCTTGGCTTTTTCTTCTTCGAACGGCGAGTTGACCAGCACCGCCAGGGCCGTCAGGCGCTCGGTCATGTTGTCGCACGCGTCGAACTGTTCAAGGGTCGCCGCCAGCACTTCCGGCTTGCCGCTGAGCATCAGGTACGACAGCGCAATGTTCTGCAAGGCGCGACGGGCAAAGTGTTCCGCCTCGGCCACGTACGGGGTTTTCTTCGACAGGTCGCGATTGGCTTGGTAACGCAGCCACAGGCCTTCAAACAGGTTGTCGGCCAACTGCTTGCGAGCAAACTCGCGGGCCGCGTGGATGGCGTCGACATCCGCCACTTCGCTGATTTCAGTCAGGTAGGCTTCGCTCGGCAGCGAGAGCATCTCGGCGACCATCGCCTGGTCCAGGCTTTCGTCGCTCAATACGCTGCGCAGTGCAGTGATAAGGCGTTGATCCAGCACCAGCGCCTTGCCCTGCTGATGTTGGGCGATCAGCTCCTGCAACACCTGCACCGACAGCTGCTGGCCGGCGTCCCAGCGATTGAAGCCATCGCTGTCGTGCTGCATCAGGAACATCAGTTGGTCGCGGTTATACGGGAAGCTCAGCTTCACCGGCGCCGAGAAGCCGCGCAGCAGCGACGGCAGCGGGTGCTCGGCGATGTCGACAAAGGTGAAGGTCTGTTCGGCTTCGGTCATCGAGATCACGCGGGACGTGGCGCCGGCAGCGGTTTCACCGGCCAGGCGCAAGGCGATGCCCGCGCCCTTCCCGTCCAGCAGGCCCAGCTCAACCGGAATCACGAACGGCAGTTTTTCCACCTTGTCCGGGGTTTCCGGGCAGCTTTGACGGAAGGTCAGGCTGTAGGTTTTAGCCACCGGGTCGTAGGACTCGCTCACCGCCAGGCGTGGCGTACCGGCCTGGCTGTACCAGCGCTTGAACTGGGTCAGGTCAGCGCCGTTGGCGTCTTCCATGGCCTTGATGAAGTCATCGCAGGTCACAGCCTGGCCGTCGTGGCGTTCGAAGTACAGGTCGCTGCCTTTGCGGAACCCTTCGGCGCCGAGCAAGGTTTGGATCATACGGACGACTTCCGAGCCCTTTTCGTACACGGTCAGGGTGTAGAAGTTGGAGATCTCGATAAAGCCGTCCGGACGCACCGCGTGGGCCATGGGACCGGCATCTTCGGCGAACTGGTGAGTGCGCAGATAAGCCACGTCCTGGATGCGCTTGACGGTGGCCGAGTTCATGTCGGCAGAGAACTGCGAATCACGGAACACCGTGAAGCCTTCCTTCAGCGACAGCTGGAACCAGTCGCGGCAGGTCACGCGGTTGCCCGACCAGTTGTGGAAGTATTCGTGGGCAACAATCGCCTCGACCCGTTGGTGCGCGGCGTCGGTGGCGGTTTCGGCACGGGCCAGCACGGCGCTGGAGTTAAAGATGTTGAGGCCCTTGTTTTCCATGGCGCCCATGTTGAAGTCGTTGACCGCGACGATCATGAAGATGTCGAGGTCGTACTCACGGCCATAGACTTCTTCGTCCCAGCGCATGGATTTCTTCAGGCTGTTCATGGCGTGCTGGCACTTGTCGATGTTTTCCGGCTCGACATAGATACGCAGCGCCACGGTGCGCTCGGTCATGGTGGTGAAGGTGTCTTCGACACACCACAAATCACCGGCCACCAGTGCAAACAGGTACGCCGGCTTCTTGAACGGATCTTCCCAGGTCGCCCAGTGCCGGCCGTCTTCGCCAGGGCCCGAAGCAATCGGGTTGCCGTTGGACAGCAACACCGGGTAGCTGTGTTGCTCGGCGATCACCGTGGTGGTGAACACGCTCATCACGTCCGGACGGTCGAGGTAATAGGTGATCTTGCGGAAACCCTCGGCCTCGCACTGGGTGCAGAACATGCCGCCGGATTTGTACAGGCCTTCCAGGGCGGTATTGGTTTCCGGGTGGATCTTCACCGTGGTGTCGAGGGTGAAGGTCGCGCTGGTGGGGTGCACGGTCAGGTGGCTGTCGCTCAACTGGTAGTCGGCGTCGGTCAGTTCCTGGTCGGCCAGGTTCACCGACAGCAGCTCCAGCTGCTGCCCGTCCAGCACCAGCGGCGGCAAGCCGGCGCCGCGCTCGGGGTTGCGGCGCATCACCAGCTGCGCGTGGACCAGGCTATGGTCCTCGAACAACTCGAAGGTCAGGTGCGTCTCGTCGATCAGGTAATCCGGCGCCTGATAGTCCTTCAGGTAAATCATCTTCGGCTGTTCGGTGCGCATGTCTGTCGTCCTTCTACTGATGCACGGCGAGCTGGTAGGCCGTGTATTTACGAATATTGATCACGCCGGTATCGAAGATCAGGTATTGGCCCTTGATCCCCATCAGCGTGCCTTCGGCAATCGGGTTCTTGTCCAGGTTGAAGCTGACGATCTTGGTCGGATACTGCTCGATCGGGTAGCGGATTTCGATCGGTTCGATGTCGGTCACCGGTTGGATGGCCTGCAGGCCAAAGCGTTCCTGCAAACCGAGCATGCCTTCGGCACAGCTGGCGAACAGTTCGTCGCGCACCTGCGCAAGGTCGACGGCCTGGGCATCGCCCTTGAGCAGCGCGCGCCAGTTGGTCTTGTCGGCCACCTGGCTGCGGAACAGGTCTTCGACGAAGCCCGACTGCTGGCGCGTGGCAACGCGCATGATCGGCAGCGCCTGGCTGGCACCCTGGTCGAGCCAGCGGGTCGGCAGCTGGCTGGCGCGGGTGATGCCGACCTTGATCCCCGACGAGTTCGCCAGGTACACCACGTGGTCGGTCATGCAGAATTTTTCACCCCAGGCCGGATCGCGGCAGGTGCCGGCGTCGTAATGGCAGCGCTCGGGGCTCATGATGCACAGGTCGCACTGGGCCAGTTTGGTCATGCACGGGTAGCAGTAACCCTGGCTGAAACTGGTCTTGGTCTTGCGACCGCAATGGGTGCAATGGATCGCACCGAGGTATTCCAGGCGCACGGTAGTGCCGATCAATGGATTGACCGGCACCTCGGTGTCGCCCAGGCGAAACGCGTATTGAACGGTCGGCTCACCCAACTGCGCCGACATCTTGCTGACTGCACCACGGCCAATCTCAATCAATGGATGGCATCCGACTTGAACAGGATGTTCGGCACCGGCGCCGACTTCGAGGCGCATTCCTGCGGCCCCATGTAGCCGGTGCGCTGGTCTTCCGGCAGGTTCTGCAGTTCCCAGGCGATCACCGCCTGCAACGACAGTTCACGCTGCTCGGCGGTGAGCTTGCGGCCATCGGACCATTTGCCGATTTCCACGGCGAGCTTGAGGCTCTCGTAGATGTCCGGGGTGATGTTTTCGATCATTTCGACAAAAGAGGACATAAGACTCTTCCTTAACTAAATAGGAGACATTTTGCGGCGGCTGTACAAGCCACCCAACAAACCGGTCAGGCAACCCACCACCAGGCCACCCACGTGGGCCGCGTTGGCGATTTCGCCGAAGCCGATCATCGAGACCAGGCCCGACAGGCACAGCACCAGCCACACCAGCATCATCACCAACACCCCGCGAGGCAGGCGATACACCGGATTCGGCGACACCCACTGATAGATCCAGCAATGCCCGAGCAAGCCATACAGCACGCCGGACAACCCGCCAAACAGGCCGGGACCACCAAAATAGTATTGAGCGTAGTTCGACACCAGGCTGAACAGCAGGGTCAGGCCCAGCAGGTTGATACTGCCCTGGCGCAACTCGATGCGTCGCCCCAGTTCCCAGTACCACATGCCGTTCATGGCAAGGTGCAGGATGCCGAAGTGGATCAACATCGGCGTGACCAGGCGCCACCACTGTCCCGACGCCAGGCTGTCGGTCAATGGCGTGAAACGGATGTACTCGCCTGCCACGCTGAACGGCAGGAACGTCAGCCAGCTCATGGCCTGCAGGTTATCCCCCAGCAACGTAACGGCGCCGACGATGATGCTCAGCAGCAACACCAACGCGGTCACCGGGCTGTGGCGAAGCTGCTGGGCAAACCCGGGACGCCTGGTCGACGTCGCCTGCTCGGGAATGTCCAGTTGCTGGTCCGGGTCACCGGCCGGAAAGCGCTGATACAGGACCTTCACGTCTTCACTGATGGAGTCAGGCACCCACAGCACCTGCTCCCCGGCTTCTTCGCTGACGCGATGGGGCACTTGCATGCGTTGCAGAAGCTTGACGAAACCACTCAAATCCACCGCCAGCGGCAGGCGTAATACAGCAACGGTACTCATGAAATAACCTCAGGGCGCTCGACATCGACCCAAACAAATTTACGCGGGTCCAGGCGGGTTTCCTGATCCAGCCGGTACGCCACCAACTTGCCGTACAGCACCGCGCTGTAGTCCAGGCAGGCCAGGTTCGGGCGGATCGGCGCCGGTTTGCCGCTGCGCCAGTAGTGGCCGACGAACAGCAATGGCTCGTCGACGCCGTAGCGCAGCAGGGAATTCTTTTCAGTGGACGACAGCGGCGTGGCGGCCACAGGTTCCGGCAGCGCATCGGGCTGGAACACGATATCGCCGTAGGTCTTCGGGTCGTCTTCCCAGAACTTGGTACGGAAGAACGAGCGCGTCAGGCCGTCGCCGCCGGTCAGGGTCAAGCCGTCCGGCAGGCGCATGTCGGTGCCGCGCAACAGGCGGTCGAAGGCATTGCTGGCGAAACTGCCGGGCACGGCGGCGGCTTGCAGGAAGTGTTCGTCGATGCAGCCATCCGGGAAATGCGCGCGCAGGGGCTCGATAAAGCCGTTGTCCCAGCAAGCGTGCACTACGCGGAATCGCCCGGCGTCGACAAACAGCGGCATGTCATAGAACCAGCCGAGGAAATCGTGCCAGTCTGCCGGGTGCTGTTCGAACTGGGTCAGGGTCTCGTGGATCAACCGCGCGTGGCGTGGCGTGTGCTCGCGCACAAACTGCTTGCCGCTGCCCGGGGCGGCGGGAGTGCTCCAGCCCAGCGCGTTGAACTCATGGTTGCCCATGATGCACAGCGCCTGGCCGGCCTCGGTCATGTCGTGGACGATATGCAGCGCCTCGCGAATGCGCGGGCCACGGTCGATGATATCGCCGAGGAACACGGCCATTCGCGACGGATGCCGCCAGGTACCGCCCTGCTTGTGGTAACCCAACCGGTCGAGCAAGTGCTCAAGGGTATGAGCGCAACCGTGCACGTCACCAATCAGGTCGTAGCTACGCGCGGGATCGAGCATCAGTCGCCTCCACCCCCCAAGCGGCTGCCCCAGCCCAGCTTGGTCCGGCACACTTCGTAGTAGTTGTGGTCCAGCGGGTGGATCAATCGCAACTTCTGTGCCTTTTTGCTCACGGTGATGGTGTCACCGGGGGCGCAGGTGAAATGGTTCTGCCCGTCGCAGGAGACTTGCGGGTAGATCTGCATGTCTTTTGACACCACGATTTTCAGCTCACTGTTGCCGTCGACCACGATAGGCCTGCTGGACAACATATGGGGATACATCGGCACGATCACAATGGCATCCAGCTTGGGATGCATGATCGGCCCACCGGCCGACAGCGCGTAGGCCGTGGACCCGGTCGGCGTGGCGACGATCAGGCCGTCGGCCTTCTGGCTGCACACGAACTGGCCGTCGATGTACAACTCGAACTCGATCATCCGCGTCGACTTGCCGGGGTGCAGCACCACATCGTTGAGGGCGTCGCCCTGGCCGATGGCTTCGCCGTGGCGGCGCACTTCGGCTTGCAGCAGGAAGCGGTTTTCCACCAGGTAATGGCCGTCCAGCACCTTGGCCACTTCGACTTCCAGCTCGTCGGGGCGAATATCGGTGAGGAACCCCAGGCTTCCGCGGTTGATCCCCAGCACCGGCACGTTATGCCGCGCCAGCGCCCGGGCGGCGCCCAGCAGGCTGCCGTCGCCGCCCACCACGATCACCATGTCGCAGACTTCACCGAGCATCTTGCGCGACGAGGTCTGCAGGCCATGGCCCGGGAGGATTTCAGCGATGGTGTCTTCGAGGATCACGTGCAGGTGGCGCTCGAGCAGAAACTTTTTCAGTCGGCGGACGGTGTCCAGCACCTGGGTACTGCCCAGGCGACCGATAATGCCGATATTGCGAAATTGCTCCATGGGGCTCCTGCGGGGTTCGGGTTCTGCAAAAAAGAACGATTATGGGCGAAAGCCGGCGTTACACAAAATCCTTTGTCGCCGCAAACCCCAGACGACAACGGTTCTCAGCCCCCTTCCCGGCTGTAAAAGGCTATGCTCGGACCATGACTCTGTTCCCTGATTTGCAGCACCTGCCCCGCCAACTGCGTCACCCCGAGGTGCGCGATCTCGCGTGGGTGATGCTCGCCCCGCCGATGCTCGCGCAAACGCCGTGGCCACAACGCCACCCGCTGACCGGCAGCGACTGGGTGCAGGCCCCGCATTTGCTGGAGCAGTGGCTGCGCCAGCTGGACCAGGACAGCAGTGCCTTGCTGCATTGGCTGAGCCAGGCACGCACCCGCCGGCTGGGGTTGTATTACGAACGGCTGTGGCAATTCGCCGTGCAGCATGCGCCGGGCGTGGAACTGCTGGCGGCCAACCTGCCGATCCGCCAGGCCGGGCATACCCTGGGCGAGCTGGACATGCTGCTGCGCGACCGTGACGGTGTGCATCATCTGGAACTGGCGATCAAACTCTACCTCGGGCCCCAGGACGGTAATGGCCGGGACACCGCGCAATGGCTCGGCCCCGGCTGTCATGACCGGCTCGACCGCAAGCTGGCCCACCTGGCCCAGCACCAACTGCCGATTTCCGCCCGGCCGGAGAGCCGCGAAGTGCTGGCCGCGCTGGATATCCAGGCTTTTGATGCCCATCTGTGGCTGGGCGGGTATCTGCTCTACCCATGGCCGGGCATGGCGCAGGCGCCGGAGGGCGCGCATCCCCAACACCTGAATGGCCGCTGGCTGCATCAGCGCGATTGGTCGAGGTTTATCGAGCAAAGCCCGGCAGGACGCTGGCAACCGCTGCCCCGCCACGCATGGCTGGCGCCGGCGCACTACCCGGCGAACGAGGCCTGGGACGCGGCCCGGATGCAGCACTGGCTAACCGAACTGGACCCCATGGCGCCCGCGCAGTTGCTGGTGCGCCTGGTGGAAAACAGCGAAGGCGAATGGGAAGAAGCCGAACGGTTGTTTCTGGTGGCGGATCTGTGGCCGAACGTGCCGGCGCTTACAGGTTATCGATATGCCGATAGTCAATCTGTAACCCCATAGCCAGCTGCTTTGAACGGCCCAACCGAATCGGGCCGCGCTCGATGTCCACCAGCAAGCCCGGGCAGTCCAGCGGCGGCAGCCCTGCCACATCCTTTAGCCGTCCATCGGTGATCACCAGCAACCGCTGCTGCTCCACCGGGTAACGCTTGCGACGAGCCGCCAACCAGTGCCCCGCTTCGTTCAGCGCTGCCAACAATGGCGTGCCACCGCCTGCACCGAGGCCATCAAGCCAATGACCAAGCCCTTTTGCCGCCTTTAATCCCTGCACCTGCCACTTTGGCGATTGCCCGCTCGCGGTGAGCAACGCCATGCGCGCCCGCTGTCGATAGGCATCGTCGAACAGTTGGGCCAGTAATCCCTTGGCATCGCTAAGCGCCTGATGCCGCCGGGTGGACGCCGAAGCATCGACAATCACCAGCCACAGTTCATGGGGCGTACGGCTACGCAGTTGATACAACAAATCTTCGCGGCGTTGCGGCCGCCCGCCGAGCAAGGTGCCCGGCCAGTTGATCGAACCTTCGGCCGCGCTGCGCGCCTGGCCACGCCGGCCCTTGTTCAGTCGACCCGCCTTGGGCCGTGCATCCGCCCCTGCGTCAGGTTTGGGGCGGATGCCTAGGGCTTTTTTGGCCAGGTGGGCACATCACGGCGAGCGCCTATCGGCAAGGCGGCTGCGGGCATGTTGCCCCACTGGCCCTGGTCTTCAGGTGCATCATTGGGCTTGGGTGATTGACCGCCAGCGGGCGGCGTTGCAGGCGGGGATTGCTCCTGACGACGATGGCGCAGGGCAAATTCCGCGACCGCTTCGATATCTTCTTCGCTGATAGCCGTCGCGCCCCGCCAGGCCGTATGGGCACGTGCGCCACGCAGCCAGACCAGGTCGGCGCGCAAGCCATCGACGCCGGCGGCAAAGCAGCGCTCGGTAATCTGCGCCAGCGCCTGGTCATCCAACGGGATGCTATCCAGCAATGCGCGGGCCCGGGTGCAACGCTCGCGCAACGCGGCCTGCCGGTCGGCCCATTGCCCGCAGAAACCCTGAGGGTCGCTGTCGAAATCCAGGCGGCGACGGATGATCTGCCCGCGTTCGGCCGGCTGGGTGTGCCCGCTCAGCGCCACGTTGAAACCAAACCGGTCGAGCAATTGCGGGCGCAGCTCGCCCTCTTCCGGGTTCATGGTGCCGATCAGTACAAAACGCGCCGAATGCCGGTGGGAAATCCCGTCGCGCTCGATCAGGTTGGTGCCGCTGGCGGCCACGTCCAGCAGCAGGTCCACCAGGTGGTCGGGCAGCAGGTTGACTTCATCGACATAGAGCACGCCGCCGTCGGCCTTGGCCAGCACGCCGGGGGAAAACTGTGCGCGGCCCTCACTGAGTGCCGCGTCCAGATCGAGTGTGCCCACCAGCCGCTCCTCGGTGGCGCCCAACGGCAGCGTGACGAACTGGCCGCTGGCGAGCAGGTCCGCCAGGCCACGGGCCAGGGTGGACTTGGCCATGCCCCGCGGGCCTTCAATCAGCACGCCACCGATCTTCGGGTCGATGGCCGTCAGGCACAGGGCCAGTTTCAAGTCGCCGGCGCCGACCACGGCGGACAGCGGGAAATGTGGAATGTCGGTCATCAACTGCCTTCTTCTATATCCAACAACAGGTTTTCCAACGCCTCGCGGTACGCCCCAGGCTCCTGCCACATGCCGCGTTGCTGGGCTTCAAGCATGCGTTCGGTCATGTCCCGCAGGGCATCCGGGTTGTGCTGCTGCACAAAGGCGCGGGTGTCCGGGTCCAGCAAGTAGGCATCCGCCAGCAACGCGTATTGATGATCGTCGATCAACGCCGTCGTAGCGTCGAACGCGAACAGATTATCCACGGTGGCCGCCATCTCGAACGCGCCTTTGTAGCCGTGGCGCTTCACCCCTTCGATCCACTTCGGGTTGGCCGCACGGGCACGAATCACCCGGTTCAACTCTTCCTTCAACGTGCGGATTTTCGGCAAGTCCGGCTGGCTGTGGTCACCATGATAGCTGGCGGCCTTGTCGCCGCTCAGGGTTTCCACGGCGGCGAGCATGCCGCCCTGGAATTGGTAGTAGTCATTGGAGTCGAGCAGGTCATGCTCGCGGTTGTCCTGGTTCTGCAACACCGCCTGCACCTGGCTCAAACGCTGAGCAAACTGTTCGCGGGCGGCGGTGCCTTCGTCGGAGCCGCCATAGGCGTAGCCGCCCCAGTTCAGGTAAACCTCGGCCAGGTCTTCGCGGCTCTGCCACAAGCGCCCATCAATCGCGCCCTGCACGCCGGCACCATAGGCACCGGGCTTGGCGCCGAAGATCCGCCAACCGGCCTGCTTCGCCGCCGCGTCCTCGTCAAGGCCCGACAGGCGCAAGGCCTCTCGCTCACTGCGCACCTTGGCCGCCAGCGGGTTCAGGTCATCCGGTTCGTCCAGCGCCGCCACGGCTTGCACCGCCGCGTCGAACAGGCGGATCAGGTTGGCGAATGCATCGCGGAAGAAGCCCGACACGCGCAAGGTCACATCCACCCGTGGCCGGTCCAGTAGGCTGATGGGCAGGATTTCAAAGTCATCCACCCGCTGGCTGCCCGTGGCCCATACCGGGCGCACGCCCATCAGCGCCATGGCCTGGGCGATATCGTCGCCACCGGTGCGCATGGTGGCGGTGCCCCACACCGACAGGCCGAGCTGGCGCAAGTGGTCGCCATGATCCTGCAGGTGACGCTCAAGAATCAGGTTCGCCGACTGGAAGCCGATGCGCCAGGCAGTGGTGGTGGGCAGGTTGCGCACATCCACCGAGAAAAAGTTACGACCGGTAGGCAACACGTCCAGACGGCCCCGGCTCGGCGCGCCGCTGGGCCCGGCCGGGACGAAGCGCCCGCTCAAGGCATCCAGCAACCCGCGCATTTCCGCCGGGCCGCAGGCATCCAGGCGTGGCGCGACGACGATGCGCAAGCTCTCGATCACCGCCTTGACGTCTTCCCAGCCGGGCTCTTCAAGCTGCTCCACGGCACCTTCCAGCGCCTGCTCGATCAAGCGCGCGGCATACAGCTCCAGGCGTTCACGGGTGTCGCCGGCAGTGCGCCACAACTGCGTGTCGATCTTCTGCAACACCAACGGCCGGCGCCCCGTCCACGGCTCGGCCAGGGCGCAGTCCAGCGGATCGAAGCCCAGGTCGAAGGCCTTGGCCAATACCCGCAGCAGGCTCGATTGCGGCCCGCGCCCATCGCCACGCGGAATACGCAACAACGCCAGCAAGGTGTCGATGCGCAAGCGGCCCTCGGGTGACTCGCCGAAAATGTGCAGGCCATCGCGAATCTGCGACTCCTTCAAGTCACACAGGTAGGTGTCCAGGCGCGGCAGCCAGATCGCCGCATCGGCGTCGCTGTCGAGGTTTTCGTCCAGGGCCAGTTCCTGGTCGATGCGGGTTTCGCGCACCAGCTTGAGGATGTCCTTTTGCAGCTCGCGGGCACGCCGTGGGTCGAGCAGTTGTGCCTCGTAATACTCGTCGGCCAGCAACTCCAGGTCGCGCAGCGGCCCGTAGGTTTCGGCGCGGGTCAGCGGCGGCATCAGGTGGTCGATGATCACGGCCTGGGTGCGGCGCTTGGCCTGGGCGCCCTCGCCCGGGTCATTGACGATAAACGGGTAGATATTCGGCAGCGGCCCCAGTAGTGCGTCGGGCCAGCAGTTCTCGGAAAGCCCGACGCCCTTGCCCGGCAGCCATTCCAGGTTGCCGTGCTTGCCAACGTGGATCACGCCGTGGGCGCCGTAGGTGTGGCGCAACCAGAAGTAGAACGCCAGGTAACCGTGGGGCGGCACCAGGTCCGGGTCGTGATAGACCGCACTCGCGTCCACCTGGTAACCCCGGGCCGGCTGGATGCCGACGAAGGTCAGGCCCAAACGCAGGCCCGCGATCATCATGCGGCCGTCGCGGAACATCGGATCGCTATGAGGTGTACCCCAGCGTGCCAACACGGCCTGGCGATTGGACTCGGGCAAGCGGTTGAACATCGCCTCGTAGTCATCCAGCGCCAGGCTCTGATGACACGGACGCAAGTCGAGGCTGTCCAGGTCGTTGCTGACGCCGCCCAAGAGCGCCTGGATCAGTGCCGTTCCACTTTCCGGCAGCTCGTCCGGCAGCGGATAACCTTGGATTTTCAGTGCCCGCAGGATATTCAGCGCGGCGGCTGGGGTGTCTAGACCCACGCCGTTGCCGATACGTCCGTCCCGGGTCGGGTAGTTGGCGAGGATCAGCGCGATACGCTTTTCGCCATTCGGCACGCGCGCCAGTTCGACCCAGCGCCGCGCCAGTTCGGCGACAAAGTCCATGCGCTCCGGCTGTGCGCGATAGCACACCACATCCGACTGGCTGCGCTCACTGCGCCAGGCCAGGTCCTTGAAGCTGATGGGCCGGCTGATGATGCGCCCGTCCAGTTCCGGCAACGCGATGTGCATCGCCAGGTCACGTGGGCCGAGGCCTTGCTCGCTGGCCTGCCAGCCGGGCTCGTTGTCCTGGGCGCAAATCGCCTGGATCACCGGAATATTGCGGCGAAACGGCCGCAGGTGCGGCGCTTCGGGGCTGGACTGGGCAAAACCGGTGGTGTTCAGAATCACCGAGGCGTGCACCTCGTCCAGCAAATCCTCGACCACGGTCAGGCAGCCGGGCTCTTTCAAACTGGCCACCGCCATCGGCAGCGGGTTGAGACCCGCGGCCTGCAAGCGCTGGCAAAAAACATCGATAAAGCCGGTGTTGGCCGCCTGCAAATGGGAGCGGTAGAACAGCACCGCCGCCACGGGAAAATCAGCTTGCCAGTCAGCCTGCCAATCGTTGAGACGGGCATTGGCTTTATGCGGATGATAAATCGCCGTGCGCGGCAGGGTTTGCGGCTCGCTCCAGGCGTAATCGCGGCCAAGGTAGCCGGCGGCCAGGCAACGATAGAAATCCAGCGCATTCCCCAAACCACCCTGGCGCAGGAAGTGCCAGAGCCGGTCACGTTCCTCGGCGCCCACGGTGCTGAGGCCACTGAGTTCCGGGTCCGGGCGATCATCCCCCGGCACCAAGATCAGCTGCACGCCGCGCTCGGCCAACTCCACCAGGCGCTCGATACCGTAGCGCCAATAACCGATGCCGCCGTGCAGCGAAATCAGGATGACCTTGGCGTGGCGCAGCACCTCATCCACATACAGGTCGACCGAAGCATGGTTCTGCACCTGCATCGGGTTGGCCAGGCGCAGGCTCGGGTAATCATCGGGCAACTGCTGGGCCGCTTCGGCCAGCAGCGCCAGGCTGGAATCACCGCTGCACAGGATCACCAGCTCGGCGGGGGTTTGCCCAAGGTCGGCGATGTTGTCATCCGAAACGAAACCGCCGGGCTGAGTCCTGAGCAGATGCATGGTTTAAACGCTGAGGGCAGCGCGCAGTTGCGCTTCGAGCAAGGCGGCGTCGAGTTCCTGGCCGATCAGCACCAGGTGCGTGGCGCGCGGCTCATCGGCGCGCCAGGCGCGGTCGAAGTGCTTGTCGAAACGCGTGCCCACGCCCTGGATCAGCAGGCGCATCGGTTTGTTCGGGATCGCCGCGAAGCCCTTGACCCGCAGGATGCCGTGCTTGACCACCAGTTGGGTCAGGGCGTCCAGCAGCAGGCTTTCGTCGGCCTGGGGCAGTTCGATGGAGATGGAGTCGAAGGCATCGTGGTCGTGGTCGTCTTCACCTTCGTGGTGATGATCGTGATGGCTGTGGCGGCCATCGATGTGTTCTTCCGAGCCCGCGCCCAGGCCGATCAATACGTCCAGCGGCAGGCGACCGCTGCTGGCTTCGATGATTTTTACCGCCGGCGGCAGTTCTTCTGCCACTTCCAGGCGCACACGGGCCAGGTCTTCAGGGCTGATCAGGTCGGACTTGTTGAGGATCACCAGGTCGGCGCTGGCCAGTTGGTCAGCGAACAGCTCGTGCAGGGGGGATTCGTGGTCCAGGTTCGGGTCGAGCTTGCGCTGGGCGTCAACCTGGTCCGGGAAGGCGGCGAACGTGCCGGCGGCCACGGCTGGGCTGTCGACCACGGTGATCACGGCGTCAACGGTGCAGGCGCTGCGGATTTCCGGCCACTGGAACGCCTGGACCAAGGGTTTTGGCAGGGCCAGGCCCGAGGTTTCGATGAGGATATGGTCGAGGTCGCCGCGACGGGCCACCAGTTCGCGCATCACCGGGAAGAACTCTTCCTGGACCGTGCAGCACAGGCAGCCATTGGCCAATTCGTAGACGCGGCCGTTCGCCTCTTCTTCGGTACAGCCGATGGAGCATTGCTTGAGGATTTCACCGTCAATGCCCAGCTCGCCGAACTCGTTGACGATCACCGCGATGCGGCGCCCCTGGGCGTTATCCAGCATGTGGCGCAGCAAGGTGGTCTTGCCCGAGCCGAGGAAGCCGGTAACGATGGTGACGGGGAGTTTGGCCAGTGTTTTCATCGGATGCCCTTTGGGGCGGGCATACGGGACGAGTGGCCCTGCGCAGGTGCGCAGAAGCAGAATTCGCCACCGGATCACCCCGCCCGGTTGAAGTAGAAAATCGGTTGCGAGGCAGGTCTCCTGGCTTGGGGCTTGCCGGCGGTGATGCCGGCGCTGGCTGCGCCTTCCCGCCTTGTTCAGGCAGTGGCGTGGCAGTCAGATAAACCCTTTACAGTTGCGGGGGCAGCCGCGGCATTGACCGCGTTCCCTTCTTAGCTTCGGCCTGGGCCGAAGAACCTCGAAGGTGCAAGGCTACGCAGTGCGCGGGGACGGGTCAATGTCCGAGCGTTTGGCACTAAGCAGCGCCAGGCGCTCCAGCATGCCTTCGCTCGCCGCCGGCCCGGCCTGGACGCTGCATTGCTCGACGGACACACGCGCACCGTCGGCGTCCACCACCGCCACTTCCACCGGGCGCCGGGTTTTCCGGTCGACCAATTGCAGGCTTTCACCTTCGTTGGCGAAATGGCGGTTGCCCCAGCCGATGAACGCCATGATCACCACCCGGAAATCCTCGCCAACCGGCGTCGGTACGTACTCGAAACGGGGCGGCCGCTCGCTGTATTGCCGGCGTTCCAGCAGCCCCGCTTCCACCAGGCTGTTGAGCCGGCGGGTGAGCATATTCGGAGCGATTTCCAGGCTCTGGGAAAACTCGTCAAAACGCCGCAACCCTTGCAGCGCGTCGCGCATGATCAGGATGCTCCACCACTCGCCTACCCGTTCCACTCCACGGGCTACCGGGCATTCGGCATTCACCAGCGACTTACGTTGCATTGCAGTTCCTCTGTGGGGCGGCTACGGAAATTTCAGCTATCGGATGTTACTTTCATAATGATAGTTTCGTCCATGCATTGCTACCAACCTGAAATTTGCGGAGCTAAGCGATCATGAGTAAGCGAATTGTTGTGACCGGCATGGGTGCAGTGACACCGCTGGCAACCGGCGTGGAACAGACCTGGAAGCGCCTGCTGGCCGGTGAATCCGGGATTCGCAGGCTACCCGAGGCATTGATCGGCGACCTGGCAATCAGCATCGGCGGCCAAGTGTTGGACCGCATCCAGGACCCTGAAGCCGGCTTTGACCCGGACACTGTCATCCCGGCCAAGGAACAACGCAAGATGGACCGGTTCATCGTGTTTGCCCTGGCCGCCGCGCAAGAGGCCCTGGCCCAGGCTGGCTGGAGTCCGCAGACGCCATCGCAGCAGGAACGTACCGCGACAATCATCGCCTCCGGCGTGGGTGGTTTTCCCGCGATTGCCGAGGCCGTTCGTACGGCTGACAGCAAAGGGCCTCGCCGCCTGTCGCCGTTCACGATCCCGTCATTCCTCGGCAACATGGCGGCCGGGCACGTGTCGATCCAGCATCAACTGAAAGGTCCGCTGGGCTCCCCCGTCACTGCCTGCGCCGCCGGCGTACAGGCGATTGGTGATGCTGCGCGAATGATCCGTGCCGGAGAAATCGACATCGCCGTGTGTGGCGGCGCCGAAGCCTGTATCCACCGAGTCAGCCTCGGCGGTTTTGCTGCGGCGCGTGCGCTGTCGAGCGATTACAACGACACGCCAGCATTGGCTTCCCGCCCGTTCGATCAAGGCCGCGACGGGTTTGTGATGGGCGAAGGTGCCGGGCTGTTGGTGATCGAGGAACTGGAGCATGCATTGGCTCGCGGGGCGACGCCTATCGCAGAGCTGGTGGGCTACGGCACCAGCGCCGACGCCTATCACATGACCTCGGGCCCGGAAGATGGCTCGGGTGCACGCAGGGCAATGGAACTGGCGATCGCGCAGGCAGGGATCAGCGCCGCACAGATCCAGCACTTGAACGCCCATGCCACGTCGACCCCCGTAGGCGACAACGGCGAACTGGCAGCGATCAGTACGCTGTTCGGTGCAAATGCCAGCGTCGCGATCAGCGCCACCAAGTCGGCGACCGGCCATCTGTTGGGCGCCGCGGGCGGGATCGAGGCGATCTTCACCGTGCTCGCCCTGCGCGACCAGATTGCCCCGGCGACCCTCAACCTGGATAACCCGGACCCCGCTGCCGAAGGACTGGATATGGTCCGGGGCCAAGCCCGGCCGTTGCCGATTGAATACGCGATTTCCAATGGGTTTGGATTCGGCGGCGTGAATGCCAGCGTGCTGTTCAAACGCTGGCAATAACCCGGCGATTTGACGCCCATCGCCCGCCCATGCTCTCCTACACATCTTGTTTCGGGTGCCCTTCACAGGGTGAAACGGGAAACCGGTGAGTCATGTTCCTTTACTCAAGGGCGTGACGAGTCCGGTGCTGCCCCCGCAACGGTAAGCGAGTGAAGCATCAAAACCACTGTGCCGCTACGGCATGGGAAGGTGATGCTTTCAAGGCCCAGGCCCCTCGCAAGCCCGGAGACCGGCCCGAAAAAATCAGATAACAAACCCGCGGTGGGCGGGCGCTGTTCAGAACCCTGCGTGCCTGGCTCGCGGGGTTTTCATGCGCTCGTGTCACCCTGAAACCCTGAAGGGACGCGCCATGTCGATCATCAGCAGCACCGCCTCTACCGCCAGCACCACCGCCACCCTGAGCCAACGCCTGACTGCCGCCATCGGCGCGTCGATCCTCGGCGCGTGCCTGGTGTATTTCGCCGGTTTCTCGCACATCGAAGCGGTGCACAACGCCGCCCACGATACCCGCCACAGCGCTGCGTTCCCGTGCCACTGAGACCTGCCGACATGATCAAGCGTATTGCCCAAACCGCAGGTTTCACCGGCCTCCTGGCCGCCTTGCTGCTGACCTTGCTGCAAAGCTTCTGGGTTGCCCCGCTGATCCTGCAGGCGGAAACCTTCGAAAACGCCCCGGCCGCGACCGAAGTGCATGAACATGCCGAAGCCACGGCCCACACCCACGACGCTGAAGCCTGGGAGCCGGAAGATGGCTGGCAGCGTGTGCTGTCGACTACGGGCGGTAACCTGGTGGTCGCCGTAGGTTTTGCCCTGATGCTTGCCGGCCTGTACACCCTGCGTGCACCGACCCGTACGGCCCAAGGCCTGCTGTGGGGCCTGGCCGGTTACGCCACCTTTGTGTTGGCGCCGACCCTGGGCTTGCCGCCTGAATTGCCGGGGACTGCGGCGGCAGACCTGGCGCAACGGCAAATCTGGTGGATCGGCACTGCCGCCTCTACCGCTGCCGGTATCGCGCTGATCGTGTTCGGTCGTAACTGGCTGCTGAAAATCCTGGGCGTGGCGATCCTGGCTGTGCCCCATGTGATTGGCGCACCACAGCCGGAAGTCCACTCGATGTTGGCACCGGAGGCTCTGGAAGCTCAATTCAAGATCGCCTCGCAGTTGACCAACGTTGCCTTCTGGCTGGCGCTGGGCTTGATCAGTGCCTGGCTGTTTCGCCGTAACCGTGATGGTCAGTATTCGGCATGATCCTGGCGGTTGGCCTGGGGTGTCAGCGGGGTTGTTCTGTCGACATCCTGCGTGAACTGTTCAACGCCGCCCTCGCCGAGGGTGGCATTGAGCGTCAGCGCATCACTGCGTTGGCCAGTCTTGATCGCAAGCGGGATGAGCCGGGGTTGCTGGCACTGGCTCAGGTTCTGGATTTGCCGTTGGTATTTTTCAGTGCGGAGCAATTGGCGCCCTATGAAGATCGACTGAGCCATAAGTCCGAGACGGTTTTTGCTCATACCGGCTGCTACGGCATTGCTGAAAGTGCCGCCCTGGCCCTGGCAGAACAGCTGTCTCAAAGCCCTGCCACCCTGCTGATCACTCGCAAAAAAACCGCCCAGGCCACCTTTGCATTGGCTTGCGCCGGCTGAATTCCCGATAATCGTCAGCTTTGATCATGAGTAATCTTCATCTGGAGGGCTGCTCGCGTGCTTTTTTTCACAGGAATGAATCCATGACTGTCTTTTTCATCGGCGCAGGCCCAGGCGATCCGGAATTGATCACGGTCAAGGGGCAGCGGCTGATTCGCAGTTGCCCGGTGATTATCTATGCCGGTTCGCTGGTGCCGGCGGCGGTGCTTGAGGGGCATCAGGCTGAGCTGGTGGTCAACAGTGCCGAGTTGCATCTGGAGCAGATCATCGAGCTGATCAAGACGGCCCATGAGAAAGGCCAGGATGTGGCGCGGGTGCATTCCGGGGATCCGGGTTTGTACGGGGCGATTGGGGAACAGATTCGGCTTTTGCGGGAGCTTGGGATTGGGTTTCAGATCATTCCCGGAGTGACGGCGGTGGCGGCTTGTGCGGCGTTGTTGGAAGCTGAGCTGACGTTGCCGGACATTGCGCAGAGTGTGATTTTGACGCGGTATGCGGATAAGACGGCGATGCCTGAGGGTGAGGTGTTCAGTAGCCTGGCGCAGCATGGGACGACCATGGCGATTCACCTGGGGGTGAATCATCTGGAGAAGATCGTGGCTGAGTTGGTGCCTCACTATGGGGAGGATTGTCCGATTGCGGTGGTGCATCGGGCGACCTGGCCGGATCAGGATTGGGCCATTGGTACGCTGGCGGATATTGCCGGGAAGGTGGCAGCCAAGGGGTTTCGGCGTACGGCGTTGATTCTGGTGGGTCGGGTTTTGGCCAGTGACAGTTTTGGTGAGTCGTCGTTGTATCGCGCGGGGCATGCGCATTTGTATCGGCCCTGAGGGGGGATGGGGTACATATCCGTTATTTAGGTAACGGCGGCTTATGGTTCCGCTCTTACAGCGGCTCACTTTTGAACAGCGCAAAAGTAAGCAAAACGCTCTTGCCCCACCACTCGGCACCTCGCTTAGGCTCGGTGTGCCCTCACTCCGGCTTTGGACCG
>NZ_JACAPH010000023.1:0-4078 GCF_013385805.1 Pseudomonas sp. C6002
GGGCAAGAGCGTTTTGCTTACTTTTGCGCTGTTCAAAAGTGAGCCGCTGTAAGAGCGGAACCAATACCAGCCATAACCGAAGAAACGGATATGTACTCCCGCCTAAGGATCCAACACCCCCCCGCTGTACCCCTCAGACAACCGCGTCCCGGTAAACTTGGCCACCACCGAACCCTGTGAAACCAGCCGCTCCCGATGCCCCGTCACCATCCGCCCGGTTTGCGCCGCATGCAGCACAACCTCAGAAGCCGGATCCCCAGGCCGCCGAATAATCCGCGCAAACCGTTCACCCTCTTCCACCTGTTCACCCAAACCTTTTTCAAACACCAACACCCCGGCACACGGTGCCAGGATGGTCTCCATGCAGCCCATGTCCACCACCTGCCCCCGCCATTGAGCAATCACCGGCGCCTCATCAATCACCCCGCTGGCGCAGAGCCAAGCCCAGATCCCATCACCATCCTGCCCGGCCAGGGCATCACTCACATCCGCCTGCCCACGCAATTCAATCGTCGCCGCCAACCGCGGCTGCCCATGATCAATGATGGTCTCCTCAAACGACCCATCACCGCCCTCGTCCCAGACAATCACCACATCCACCTGCAACGCCGCCGCCAATACCTGGCCCTCTGGCCAAAAGCTGCGGTGGATGTAGAGATATGGCAGGGCTTCATCATCGGTGTGCAGGTCCAGCACCAGGTCAGCATCGGCGGCCAGTTGCACCAGGCTTTTCTGCCATTGCGCCAGGTTGCTGGCCGGCCGCTCCATGGCCAATGAATGATCAAACGCCCGGTTGAAATTCTGCCCGGTGGCTTCGTGAAACCGCCCCAACAACCGCCCCTGGCGAAACTGGCCAATGCCAAACGGGTTGGCCTGGGGCACCACCGTCACCGTGCCCTTGAGCCGGCCCTGATCCTGGCAGGCCTGCAAACGCGGCAGCAGTTGATGCAACACCAGCATTCCGGCGATTTCATCGGCATGCACACCGGCCTGCAGGTGCACCCGAGGCCCGCTGCCGTCACCCTCGAAGCGCCAGGCGCCAATGTGCAGGGTGTTCCCGGAATCCCCGGGGACTTGCCACGAAAGGTCTTTTGCCATGCCGTTGCCCTCCTCTTGTTGGTTCTGCAGGTATATATTGAACACACGTTCAACCATGTATCTTCACCGAGGGTGTGCCTGTGGCCGAAGACCGTCGCGACCTGTTGATTGCCGCCACCCTCACCAGCCTCGCCCGTGACGGGCATGCCGGCATTTCCGTGCGGCGCATCGCCGCTGAAGCCGGGGTTTCGGTGGGGTTGCTCAATCACCATTTCGGCAGCATCGATGCACTGATCGCCGAGACCTACCACAAACTCGCCAGCGAACTGACCACCGCCCTGTGGCAGGAAGTCGACCAGGCCGTGGGCCCTGCCGCGCGGCTCGATGCATTCCTCGCCGGCTCGTTTTCCTCGCGGGTCATGGACCCGAAACTGTTGGGCGTCTGGGTGGTGTTCTGGAGCCTGATCCGCCACTCGAACCACGTGAACGACTCCCATGAAAAAAGCTACCGCGCCTACCTCGACCTGATCCGCCAGTTGCTCGACGACCTGGCCGAGAGCGAAGGCTTCGTGATCCACGACACGCGCCTGGCCGCCATCGGCTTATCGGCGATGCTCGACGGACTCTGGCTCGAGTGGTGCCTCAACCCCGGCACCTTCAGCCCCGCCAACGGGCTGCACATCTGCCGTTGCTGGATACAGGGGCTGCGTCACGGAGCATTCGGCGCCGACCACATCCTGTGACACGGGGTGCCGGGCGCTGAGCATGGCCAGGGTGCCGCTGATGGCGATCAGCACGGCGCCGAAAATCAGCGACACGTCCATCACCGTGCCCCAGACCAGGCTCGAGAGCAGGAACGCCCAGATCAAACCGGTGTATTCAAACGGCGCCAGCAGCGTCGCCGTTGCCCGGCGGAAGCTCGCAAACAGCAGGAACTGGCCAATCCCGCCCACCAGCCCCGCGCCGAGCATGCCCAGCCATGCCGGGGTCGGCGATGGCGTGTGGGTCCAGGGCAGCGTCAGCGCCATGCAGATCACAAACACCACATTGGTGATCAGCATCTGCTCCAGCACCGAGGTGTTGTCGTCCACCTGGCGCAACTGGATATAGGTAAACGCCCAGCACAGTGCTGCCGCCAATGTCAGGGCGATTGGCAATGGGTCGAGCATGTTGCTGGGGCGACAGGCGATCACCACGCCGACAAAGCCGATGATCAGCGAAATCCACTGGCCGCGACTGGCGCGCTCCTTGAGGATCAATGCCGCGAGCAACGTGACCATGATCGGTGCGGAAAAATACAGCGTGGTCATTTCCGCCAGGGTCAGGTCTCTGGCGGCGGTGTAGTACAGCAGCCAGGCCAGCAGCGACAGCAGGCCGCGGATGATCAACAGCTTGCGGCTGACCGAGTGCCAGGCACGCTTGAGCAAACCCATTCGCCCGGCGATCACGCACGCGGCGACCACCACCAGGCTGCGCCAGAACAGGATGGTGAACACTGAATAGTCGGCCACCAGCCATTTGATCCCGGCGTCCTGCAGCGCCAGGAACGCATAGGCCAGCGAGCACAGGGCAATCCCTTGCAACGAGCGATCGGTTTTCATCCGGCAGACCTGCGCAACGGTGTGCCGCGTCGCTCGGCAATCGCGTACAGGGCTTCAATCAAAAAGGTCAGGCACAGGTAGACCCCGGCCACCAGCAGCAGCGGCTGGTAGATCTGCAAGGTCTGGGCGCGTACCACGTTGGCGGCGCCAAGCAGGTCGACTACCGCAATGGTCGAGGCCAGCGCCGTGGACTTGAGCAGCATCACCGTCTCCCCCGCCAGGGTCGGCAGCAGCAGGCGCATGGCCCGTGGCAGGCGCACCCGCAACAGTGCCTGGCGTGGCGTCATGCCGAACGCCGAGGCGGCTTCCATTTCACCCTTGGGCACGGCCAGCAGCCCGCCGCGAATCACTTCNNAACACCAGGGCGAACACGATGTACCAGTAACCGTCCCGCAGGAACGGCCAGAGGAAACTCCCGCGAATCATCGGGAACTGGGCAAACAGGCTGCCCAGGCCGTAATAGAAGATGTAGATCTGGATCAGCAGCGGCGTGCCCCGCAGCACACTGGTGTAGCCCAGTGCGCAACGGGCCAGCCACTTGCGCCGGGACAGCCGCGCCAGCGCTACCAGCACCGCCAGGGCGAAGCCGAGCACTGCCGAGATCACCAGCAGCGACAGCGTCGTCTGCAAGCCCTTGGCGATCAGTCCTGCGTAATAACTTATCCACTCAGGCATGTGCGGCTCACTCGACAACCGGCATCCAGCGACGAATACGTCGCTCCAGGCGCCCGGACAGGTAGTTGGAGGCCAGTGTCACCAGGTAATACAAGGCGGCGGCCGTGAGGTAGAACAACAGGTAATGCCGGGTCGAGCCCGCCGCCTGTTTGGCGGTGTACAGCAGTTCGTTGGTGCCCACTACGCTGATCAGCGCGCTGTCCTTGATCAGATTGATCCACAGGTTGGACATCCCCGCCAGGGCGTATGGCGCCATGATCGGCAGGGTCACCCGACGGAACAGGCCAAAGCCGCTCAAGCCAAACGCCCGCGCCGCTTCGATCTGGCCATGGGGAATCGCGAGGATCGCCGCGCGAAAAATCTCCGAGGCGTACGCGCCTTGCACCAGCCCCAGTACCAGGACCGCTACCAGCGGGCCGCTGATGTTGAACTGCGCAAACCCCAGCCACAGCATCAATGCGTTGAGGCCCATCGAGCCTGCGTAATACAGCAGCAGGATCAGCAGCAACTCGGGCACCGCGCGAAACACCGTGGTGTAGCCGCGCATCAGCATGGCTATCGGGCGCGGTGCACTGAGCTTGGCGCAGGCCACCACCAGGCCGATCAGCAGCCCCACCGCAAACGAGCCGGCGGAGATCTGCAGGGTCATCCATAACCCCTTGAGCAATGCGTTGCCCCAGCCTTGTTCGCTGAAGCTGAGTAGATCGAACATCGCGGCTCCCTATTTCGATGACACGCGGTGACCCTGTGGTGAGGGAGCTTGC
>NZ_JACAPH010000023.1:4129-5193 GCF_013385805.1 Pseudomonas sp. C6002
CCCTCGCCACAAGCACTCCCTTTCTACCGGATTAGTTTGTGTAGGGGCTGTCGCAGACTTTGCTCACATAGGCAGGCGTGTCAGCGCGTTTGCACGGGCTGACCGATACTCCAAACACGCTCTGCGAGAGGTCGGCGTAGTCCTTGCTCACCAGCAACTCACCGATGGCCTTGTCGAGCCGGGCCTTGAGTTCAGTGTCTTCCTTGCGCAGGCCGGCCCCCACGCCGCGGCCGATGATCGGGTCGTAAGGCACTTCGGCGATTTCGGCCAGGCCCTGGGCCTCAGGGGTCTTGACCATCATGGCGATGGCGACGCCGTCGGCCATCATCAGGTCGGTGCGCCCGGCAATCAGGTCGGCGTTGGCCGATTCCTGGGTATCGTAGTACTTCAGGTCAGCAATATTCTCGTAGTACTTCTTCAGGTAGTTGGCGCTGACCGTAGAGATCTGCACGCCGATGATCTTGCCCTTCAGCCCTGCCGGCGAGACTTCGACCGTGGTGCCCTTGGGGCCGGCAATGCCCAGCAGCGAATCGTAGTAGGCGCGGCTGAAGGCGATCTGTTTTTCGCGCTCTTCGGTGACCGACATCGAGGAGAAAATCACGTCGATTTTCTTCGCCAGCAGCGACGGAATAATCCCGTCCCAGGCCACTTCCTTGATCTGGCACTCAGCCTTCATCAAGCCGCAGAGCTTGTGAATCAGGTCCACCTCAAAGCCGGACCACTCCCCGTTGCCGCCCTTCACCGTGAACGGTGGGTAGGGTTCTGCCGCCACCGCGAACACAATGGGTTTCTCCGCCGCCAACGCAGTACCTGCCGCCAGCATCAACACAGCACTGCTCAACCACTTTGCCAATCGTTTGGATTTCATGATCTTGCCCCGTCTTTTTTTGGAGTTAGCGAGTTTGATGCGCGTTGACGAACTGCCGGCAACGTTCACTGCGTGGGTCGATAAACACTGAGTCCGGCGAGCCGGTTTCCTCGATCAGGCCTTGATGCAAAAACGCGACTTTGGATGACACGTCCCGGGCGAACGCCATTTCATGGGTCACCAGGATCATGGTGCG
>NZ_JACAPH010000023.1:5280-16998 GCF_013385805.1 Pseudomonas sp. C6002
CCCGCTGCTGCTGGCCGCCGGAGAGGAACGCCGGGTATTCATTGCGCTTGGCGGCCAGGCCAACCCGGTCGAGCAAGGCTTCGGCGCGCTCGATGGCTTCGGCCCGGCTTTCGCGCAGCACCTGGGTCGGCGCTTCGATCAGGTTCTCCAGCACGGTGCGATGGGGCCACAAGTTGAAGTTCTGGAACACCATGCCGAGTGTCGAGCGAATCCGCACCAGTTGCCTGGCGTCGGCCACCAGCGGTGCGCCGGGCCGGCCGTAGTTGAGCTTGATGCTTTCACCGTCGACGTGAATGCTGCCCTGGTCCGGCACTTCGAGCATGTTGATGCAGCGCAGCAAGGTACTTTTGCCCGAGCCGCTGGCGCCGATCAGCGAGATCACCTCGCCTTCGTGGGCGGTCAGGGAGATACCCTTGAGCACCTCGATATTGCCAAAGCGTTTATGCAGGTCGAGCACCTCGATCATCTTCTTCGCAGCCACCGGCTGTACGCTGATGATTTTCGCCGCAGGCTCGATTCGCGGTTCTCCGGCGAGCTTGGCGACGAAGCGGCTGATACGTTCACAGGCTTCGGCCAGTCGCGCTTCACCCAGGGTAAACGACAGCCGCACAAAACCCTGGGCCGGCTCGCCGAAGGCCGCGGCATCCAGCACGGAAACCCCTGCTTCGCGGAACAACCGCCAGGCGAAATCCAGGGAGCCGAGGCCGGTGTCCCGCACATCCACCAACACGAACATGCCTGCCTGCGGGGCCCGCACGTGAATGCCCGGGCAACCGCCGAGGCCTGCTACCACCAGGTCGCGGCGACGGCGGTAGGTTTCGCGCATGCCCTGGGTGACTTCATCGTGGGCCAGCACGGCGGCGGTCGCGGCCTCCATCACGAACCCCGGCAAGCCGTAGAGCATGCTCAATACCAGGGTTTCCGCGTGGGCCACCATCGCAGGCGCGGCGACGATCCAGCCGATGCGCCAGCCGGTCATGGCATGGGACTTGGACAGGCTGCCGATCACGATGCAGCGATCGGCCATGCCCGGCAACGCGGCCAGGCTATGGTATTCGCCATCGAACACCAGGCTTTCGTAGACCTCATCCACCACTACCCACAGTTCATGCTCGATCGCCAGGTCGGCGATCACCTGCAATTCCTGAGGGTTGAGGACAACGCCGGTGGGATTGTTGGGGTTGGAGAAGAAGATCGCCCGGGTGCGAGGCGTAATGGCGGCAGCCAGCAGTGCCGGGTCGAGGCGAAAGCCCGAGTCGGCGGAACACGGCACCCGCACCAGCGTTGCGCCGCTGGCCTTGAGGGTCGCTTCGTAGGTGACGTACATCGGGTCGAGCACGATCACTTCATCACCGGCCTGCAACAGGCATAGCGAGGTGACGAACAAAGCGTTCTGCGCACCGGCCACGGTGATGACGTTTTCAGCGTCGAGCGGGCGAGCCAGGGACTGGCTGTAGCGCGCGGCGATGGCATCGCGCAGTGCCGGGCGGCCGGGGATTTCGGTGTAGTGGGTGTCGCCCTGGCGCAGGGCCTCGACGGCGGCGTCGGTGATGAACGAGGGTGTGGCGAAATCCGGATCGCCCACACTCAGGATGATGATGTCTTCGCCTTTGCTGCTGGCCTGGAAGGCGGCGTGGTGGATGTCCCAGGCGGCTACGCCCTGCCCTGCAATTCGCTCGACAAAAGGTGAAAACCGCATGCCAGTGCCTCTCGTTCAATCAGAAAAAGCGCAAGCCCGCCTGTTACCAGGCAGGGGGTGCAGCCAACATAATTGAAACTGAACACTCGTTCAACGGCAAACTTCACCGGATGTCGTTAACAGCTAAAACAGGTCGTTGTGGTGGTTTGCCCATCAGGTTGCACTGGCGGTCCTGCAGTTCTTCGGCGGAGGCCAGGTTCCATTCCTTGAGCGTCAACCGCGTGGTCAACAGTACGAAGTTGCCGTTCGCCGCCGGTGCCAACAGCAAGCTGTAACTGGCCATGGCATCGCCCTGGGCCTGCACGTAGTCATTCAGGATGGCCAATGGGTCGCGCAGGTCGAATTCCACCGCCGACAACGTACGGGCACTGTAGGTATGCCCCTGCAGTTTTACCGGCAGGGTTTGCCAGTGCTCGTCGAGGGTTGCCGCGCGTTCATTGAGGGTGTTGAAAATGTCGGGGCGCAGGCAGGCGATATGAATGTGCAACTGGTTTTGCGTGCGGCCATACCGCGAGTTGATCGCCAGGGATACATAACGGTCGGCAATCGGTGTTTGCAGGCCGGCCGAGAGTACATCGTGGTGTTTCCAGGCCTGGGCAAAGTAATGCGGCAACAAGTCCCGGGCCAGCGCGACGTCTTCGATTCCGGTGACTTTATCGGTGGGGATCAGTAAGTCCTGGTACGGGCCGTTAAGGTCCTTGAGCAGCGCGAACCCCTTGTCCGGATCAACCTCGAGGCAGGGGCGCGGATTCTGATGCTGGTTCTGGTCGGGCACGCATTGACGGCTGACGATCTGCCACAGCACATCGGGATTGCCGCGCCATTTCCAGGCGGCTGCCACCGCCACCACACACAGCAAACCACCCATGATCTTGAACAACGGACCGCGCTTCATGCCAAAAACCTCAACGCCAAAGGAATGTCTTTTGTTGTTTTGCAGCTGCAAGACATCCCTGTCGCAAAGGTTAACGCTGGGCCGGGGCCATGAACTCCGGCCCTACCGGGTCTTTTATCGTGCTGGCCAGAATACGGTCGATATGTTGCAGGTCGTCGGCCGTGAGCTGCCAGCCGAACGCATCTTCAACGCCTTTGAGCTGCTCCGGCCGGCGGGCGCCCCACAGTGCAACCGTGGGGCCCTGGTCCAGCACCCAGCGCAACGCCAGGGCCAGCACAGACTTGCCGTGGCATTCGCGAGCGTACACGTCCAATGCCGCGACCGCCGCCAGGTACTGCTCAAAGCGTGGCGCCTTGAATTTCGGGTCGAGCTTGCGCACGTCACCCCCGGTAAAACCCGTGGCCGCGTGCATGCTGCCGCTCAACAAACCCCGGCACAGCGAACCGTAAGCCAAAACCACCAGTGAATTTTGCTTGGCGTACGGCAGGATATCGCTGTCGATCGCCCGCTCAAACAGGTTGTAGGGCGGCTGCACGGTGTCCAGGTGCGTGTACTGGCGGAAATCGTCCATTTGCGCAGGCGAATAATTGCTCACCCCCACGGCAAGGATCTTGCCTTCACGGCGCAGTTTTTCCAGCTCGCCGGCGGTTTCCTCCTGGGCTACCAACGGGTCGGGCCAGTGAATCTGGTAGAGGTCGATGTAGTCGGTTTCGAGGCGCAGCAGTGAGTCTTCGATTTCCTTGCGGATACGTCGGGCCGTGGCATTGCGGCGCACCGTGCCGTCGTCCCATTGCAACCCGGCCTTGGTGGCGATCACCGCCGTGTGGCGTACACCGCGCAGGGCCCGGCCGATCAGTTCTTCCGACAGCCCAAGGCCGTAGACCGGCGCACTGTCGATAAAGTTGATGCCGCTGGCCAGCGCATGGCGAATGGTCTTGACCGAGACCTCATTATCGGCGCCGCCCCACATCGAGCCACCCATGGACCAGGTGCCCAGGGCAATCCGCGAGACGGCGTTGTCGATGCCCGGGATCTTGATGGTTTCGATACTCATGAAAAAGCCTCCGCCAGAAACAATCAGTAAAAAAACGATTACTCTAGATCATCCGTGGTTGAATCGGGCTCAACGCCGCGTGCAACCCAAACCCCATAAAAGGTGCTTGATATGGCTGCGTTCAATCGCTCCGAGTTGGCCGACCTGAATGTCTTCATGGCGATCATCCGTCGCCGCAGTTTCCGGCATGCTGCCAATGAACTTGGCGTCACCACCTCGGCCCTGAGCCACACCATGCGCAACCTGGAAACGCGCCTGGGGGTCAAATTGCTGTATCGCACCAGCCGCGCCGTAGAGCCTACCGATGCCGGCGTGGTACTGGCGGAAAAACTCAGTGCCGGCTTTGCGACGATCCAGGACGGCCTCGACACCCTCGAACTGTACCGCGAGGCGCCGATTGGCCGCCTGCGCCTGAACGTACCCCGGGATGCCGCGGTGCTGCTGATTTCGCCGGTGCTCGGCGAGTTCACCCGCACCTACCCGCAACTGCGCCTGGACGTGATGATCGAGGACCGCATTCTCGACATCGTCGCAGAGGGCTACGACGCAGGGATCCGCTATGGCGCCACGGTGCCCCAGGACATGGTGGCCGTGCCGCTGACCGGCGAGCTGCGCTGGATCATGGTCGCCTCCCCGGCCTACCTCGCACAGGCAGGGACACCTGCAGTGCCCAGGGACTTGCTCACGCACTCCTGTGTACGCATGTACCTGGGCGACAAGACCACCTACAAATGGGAACTGGGCAATGGCGTACGCCAGCAGCGGCTCGATGTGCCCGGCCACTTCAGCGCGGCCGACACCCAGACCATCGTTGATGCGGCCCTGCAAGGCGTGGGTATCGCCTACTGCCTGGAGAATCGCGTGCTGGCGGAACTGGCCGACGGGCGCCTGTTGGAAGTGCTGCCCGACTGGGCCTGCATCGGCGCGCCGCTGTGCATGTACTACCCCAGCCGGCGTCAGTCGCAGCCGGGATTGCGCCAGTTGATCGACATGATTCGGCTGAGGACCGCGGCGCGCCCTTAGCATGGGCGCGTAAAACGCCGTATCAATCTGCATGCCAGTGGGATGGAATCGCTGAGGGGGCATCGGGTACGAAGAGTTACACCCGCTGGTGCGAAGCGCTGCTTGGGTGTACTCGATAAATTACCGGATCCCCTCCTATGACAATTGCTCCTACTCAGGCTACGGCTTCTTTCATTCCTTTGAACGCACCTGACAAGCCGCTTCCCCCGGCGCGGCTCCTGGCCGCAGCGCCGGAAAATGCCGCTCCAGGCTCCCCCGGGACCAGGATCCCCAGCCCGCGTGCCGATGCCGACGGTGAACTGGCAGGCCAGGTAGCCAGCGCGCTGCGTCAGGTCAAGGGCGACGGCCATGACGACGCGATCATGGTCGAGAACATTCCGCCGAACTCAACGTTCGGGCAGTGGTGGTCGCAGTTGGGGCGTGCCATGGAGTCCCCGCAAGTCCGTGACTGGATGAGGGAAAACGGGATAAACCCCAATTCAGTGATGATTGACCCCAATACCGGGAAGATCACCTACCAGCGCAGGCCCTCCGCCGCCGCGCAACCCAACGGCCCCGATGACAAAGGCTGGGCGCAGGTGGGCGCACAGGTCAGGGACGCCGCACGCGTTATCGGCGACGGTAACCCGATCCCCTTCAAACCGCCGCTCTCCCAAAACAGCAACAGTGCCCCCCTGTGGTTGGTGAGCCAATTCTACAAAGAGCAAGAACATATCCTGCCGGATCATGCCCACGAGCGTGCAGATGAGTTGGCGCGCGACAAGGCTTTTACCGGCGTGAGCGGCCCGCGTTTTGCGGACCTGCACGAAACCCGTGGTGAGGATGAGGTTGAGCGCCAGAAAGCCCTGGTGGGCAATACCCAGACGCTGAACACCGTGGGGCGTGAACTCAATTACCTGCTTGAGCGGATTCGATCGGGCAGCATTGGGAGCGGTGACGTTCTCGACTACCTGCAAAAGAATAAAGTCGAGCTTCACCCCGACAGCGCTTACCGCCAGGTCGGGAGCACCGACTCAGGGAGCACCATTAGCCTCAAGGAATTCCTTGAGATCAATGGCTGGGACGTGCCAACCACGCCCGAGGAGGTGGAGAACCTGACGAATTATCTGCTCAGGCCTGAACTCCAGACGCCGCTCCATGGCAATTATGGCGGTGCGCTGGAATGGCAGCCCCCGCTTGCGCCCGAGGCGGCGAATCAGCTGCGGTCCGACCTGCGCCGCGGCAAGATCGGCGACGTTGATTTGAACGGCGCCAGGAACGTAGTGGAATACCTCATGCAGGGCAAGTCGTTCACGCCTTCCGAGCTGGCTGACCCGCAGCGGGTGCTCGACTCGCTGATCCGCTCCCCCAAGGGCAAGGCGTTGGGCGAGGCCCTCCAGGCAAAATTTGACGCGCAGTCCATCAAAGGCAGTGCCACTGATTGGCTGTTGGCGGCCATGAGTGTGGACAAAGACAACTCGTTCCGCGCGACAGACCCCAGGTCCAGGCATCACATCGCCGGTTTTGCCGTGACCGGGAACAGTACCTGGGGCAAACCCGCATCCGGTATCGTCAGCCGGTTGGCCGAACATCTTGTCAGCACCGGCAAGGCATCGTCACCCGAGGCAGCGGCGCTACAAGCGCATCTGCTGCTCTCCACCCGCGCTCCGGAGTTCCTGGTTAAAGACATCCCGGACCAGGTCACCCCGGGTTCACATAGTTGGGTCAGTTTTGTCACCGCGGTAGAACGCATCGAAGCGCAGTCTCCGGGTTCAACCGCAGGGATGTCCTACGGGCAGGTCATGCTCCACGCTGAGGTCGCGCCGGTCTCCGCCCAGGAGCGTTATGTCGAATATGCCGCCCAGCAAGAGGCGCTCAAGGATTGGGGAAGCGCGAACGGTATGCCGTATCCGGTGACCGAAGGCCAAATGAATGATGTACGCGATGCATTCGATGCGCAGATCACCGAGCTGAGCGCGGCCAGTCAAACACAGAGCATGCCGATGCCATTACGCAAGGAAATGGCCCTGGAGCAGTTGCGCAAAGCCCTGCCGGGCATGGATACGGCAACCCTGGAAGACAAGAGCATCACGCTGGAACCCGCCCATAGCGATTTCCCGGGGCCTTATTCGATCCTCGACTTGTATATGAAGGACGCGCTTCACCATCGACCTGGCGTCGAAGAACCACCGGCCGTAGGGGTACTTGGAATTGGGCCCCCGCCCCCCGCTGACAATCATTGGGTGACCTCATCCAGTACGTTGAACCTCAGCGAGGTGCTGGAAAAAACCAAAGACCTGCCAAGTATGCCGAACGTGTTCCAGGACGCGTTCGGGGAATACGCCGACGGCATCGAAAAAAGCGTCGCGGCCCAGGTCAAGTGGATGGTTTCGCGGCTCCCTGAAGAAGACCGTAAAAACCTGGAATACGGCGAAATCACAGTGGTCAGGGAAGTCGACGTCGATAAGGACAACTTTGGCAAGGAAACCCGCAAGCGGGTGCCCGAAGACAATTGCCTGCTGGTGAAAACCAGGCGCAAAAACCAGGTGCACACCTACGAAATCAATCTCAGGACCGCGAAGATTACCGAGCGTACGGACCTGGGTGACTTCACGGCAGGCAAACAACCTTCCAACCACACCCATTACCATAAAGACCTGGAAGAAGTCATACCTTCGGGCGAGTACGCACCCGGGTTGACGGATGAAAAAATCCAGGACGCCAACCCCAAGAGCTTTGGCAGTGCCCGAACGTCTTATATTGCCGATGCCATGGTGACGGATGTTGATATCCGGTCATTCAAAAAAGAGGCCGAGGGGGTCACCACGCTTGATACCGAGGTTCCCTTTTACAAGAAAGTCAATGAATTCCTCCTCAACCTGATCCCCTTGAGGTCGGCAATCGTCAACTTTCAAAACGGCAACATCGGCGAAGGTGTCGGCGACCTGGCCCTGGATATATTTGGGTTTGCCGTGGGCCTCGGTGCGGCAGCCAGGGGGGCCAAGGCCGTGGCCGCCGGCGCATCGGCTTTCAGCAAGTTCGCCCAGGGCGCGAAGATTGTCGGGCGCGCGGCGCTGGGGAGTTTCAATCCGTTGAGCGGGGCTGATGATCTGGCCCGGAGTGCATTGAAGCTGGGGCGCACCACGCTGACCGCTGGACGTAACGGCGTCAATCATCTGCGTGGCGCCTTGCGCAGTGTCGACCTGACGTCACTGGCGAAAAAGCCCGGCATTGCCGAAGGCACTTACAAGGCGGCCAATGCGACCGAAGAAGCCAAGGTGTTTGCGAAGTTTGATGATGCCACCGGTAATTGGCACGCCTTGAATGTGAAAACCAGACAGCCCTTTGGCGAGCCGCTGGAAAATTTCAAAGCTGACGCCGTGCCGGTAGAAGCGCTTCGCGACAAACTGGAGAAGCTCCATGCCAAAACGGGATACACCGGGACAATCTGCTACGAAAAAACCATGTTCGTCGGGATGGCAGACAATGCACTCCCGTTGAAAACTCGCGAGGCCGTGCTGGGCAGTGTGGCCAGGAGCGGGGATTCCAATTACACGCAACGCTACAAGGATCTGATGGGTATTACTGCGGAGAATACCAGCGCCGTATTCAGGCCCGCGGACATTACCGAATCAGGCGTTATCAATTTCATGAGCAATAGAGCAGACGGCAATATCGTACACACCGCCTATATTCAAAAGAGCAGTGATGGAAAGCTCTATATCTACAACACCAACCAAGCCGGCCTGGACAAAGCCATGTTCGATGCCACTGGCACTCTTGATCAATCGGTCGGTGCAACGGTATTCAGTCTTGATAATGACGGGCTGCAAAAGTTTCTCGACTCGGGGTTCACCTTCTCCTTCACCCCAAACAGCACCCTCAATGCCAACGTAACACGCCTGGCGACCTGACAAACCGCGCATTGTCCGAGCAGGCAATGCGCGTTTTTTGAACCTCTCTCTCCCGGCAAACCTCAAACGTTCACACAGACCATGCCCGGGACTATTCAATGACCTTCATCCTATGGATGGCCGTACTGGGCGCGGTGTTGCTCACCCTCGCCCTCACCTCCTCCTACCTGCGCTGGATGCCGGTCACCACCTCGGCGGTGTGCCTGTTGCTCGGCGTGGGTATCGGCCCGCTGGGCATGGACCTGCTGCATCTGGACATCAAGGCCTCGGCCAGTTGGATGGAACACCTGACAGAAGTCGCGGTGCTGTTTTCGCTGTTCGTCAGCGGGCTGAAACTGCGCCTGCCCCTCAAGCACCGAACCTGGCGCATTGCGTTTGGCATGGCCGGGCCGGTGATGCTCTTGACCATCCTCGGGACGTGCCTGGTGCTGCATTGGCTGCTGGGGTTGTCGTGGGGGGTTTCACTGCTGGTGGGGGCGATTCTTGCGCCCACCGACCCGGTGCTCGCGGGCCTGGTGCAGGTCAATAACGCGCAGGATTATGACGCGCTGCGCTTCGGTCTTTCCGGTGAGGCAGGCTTGAACGACGGCACGGCCTTCCCGTTCGTGATCTTTGCGCTGATTTTCATGCAGCACGGCGGGTTCGACGGTGACTGGCTGGGCGGCTGGGTGCTGAAAAACCTGCTCTGGGCCGTACCTGCCGGGTTGCTCGTGGGCTACTGGATGGGGCGTGGCATCGGTCGCGTCACCCTGAAGATGCGTATCACCAATGCCGACAGCACCCTGTCACCGAATGACTACCTGACGCTGGCCCTGATCGCCCTCGCCTATGTGGTGGCCGAAGCCATCGGCGGCTACGGCTTCCTGTCGGTATTTGCCGCCGGCCTGGGGCTGCGCCAGGCCGAGTTCAAGTCCACCGGCAACTCACAAACCCCGGCGGAACATCTGGCACAGCCGGTGGTTGGCCACATGGAAGTTGAGCCGGAGCATGCGTTGCATGGCGATGTCGGGCAACTGCAGGACACGCAAATCGCCGCCGGGGTGATGATGGGCGACATGCTCGCCTTTGGGGGGCTGGTGGAGCGTTCGATGGAAGTGTTCCTGGTGACCTTGCTGGGCGTGGTGCTGGTCAGCCATTGGGACTGGCGGGCGCTGGCGGTGGGGGCGGCGCTGTTTTGCGTGATTCGCCCCCTCAGCGTGCTGTCGATACCCTGGGGCGGCTTGCTGAATCGCCATCAGCGCGGGCTGGTGGGCTGGTTCGGGATTCGCGGGATCGGCAGCATCTACTACCTGTTCTATGCCATCAACCACGGGCTGGTGGGCACCAGCAGTGCGGTCGCGGTGAACCTGACGCTGTCAGTCATTGCCCTGAGCATCGTCGTTCATGGTCTCAGCACGCAGCCGATGCTGGCGTGGTATGAACGACGTGCCCAGGCACAACAATGACGTCTACTCCTGGTTTTCAGTGTTGCCGACGTCAGCGGCATCATCCAGGTCGTTAAGCGGTACTTCGGCATCATCCATCAATGAACCCGGGTCTTCATTGCCCGGGTCATTGAGTTCATCGTCTTCGTCTATTTCAACTGACATCACCGTCTCCTCTAACCGCCTTGGGTATCGATATCGGCATCGGTTTCAGGCTTGGGCTCGCGCTCGGGCTTGAAGTCTGGACTGTAGTCGTTTTCCTTGGCCTTGGGGTCGCTGGCAGGCTTGGGGTCTTTTGGCGCGTCGGCCGCGGTGCCGGGGGCCGGTTCGCCGCGGTCGATGGCGGGATCGTTACGGTTGCTGGTTTGCGGGTCGTTGTCTGTGCTCATGGCTCACCTCTGTTGGAAAACGCAGACTGCGTAAAGGTAAGGTCCCGTGCGGGTCGGTGAAGTTCCAATTGCTTATGAGCCGGGATTGTCCACCTGGATGTAAAACGCGTAGGCCCCCAGCATCACCCAGAACACCATGAACAGCCAGGGCGCGCGCATCGAGAACAACAGCGACTTGCGATAGCCCTTGTGGGACGACTCCATCTCACTGAACAGTGGCGACTCATCGTAGGCCAGGCCCATCACCGGCTCGCTGCGCAGCAGTTCGCTCTGCTTGTAATGCCAGTGGTCGATGATTTCGTAGGCCGCCCGAATCCCCGGCCAGGCGTTGAGGGAACTGAGAATGCCCAGGGTCGCCAGGAACACGGGCACCACCAGGGTGAACAGCTTGCCCCATTCGGGGTTCAGGTTGCCCATGCCGGACACGAAGGCGATCACCAGGAATGACTGGGCCGTGAGGTAGGCGTCGGTGCGGTTGGCCAGGATGCTGGTTTCGTACTGGATTTCACGCCGGTAAAAGTCGAGACGGTCCTTGGGCGAACCGAAAATCTTAGCGTTGTGTTCGCTGTGGTCGGTCAGGCTCGATTCCGGGGTGTCGGGTGAGATGATTCTGGGCACATCCGTGCTCCGTGCTGGCATTTGAAGCAGTTTAGAAGAACCGGGCTGGTGCAAAGTTCAAGTAATCAGTGCACCGTTTTGAGGCGATAGGGCCGCATCGGTGGCGCGGGAGCTTGGGCCCGCTGGACCGGGACAGCGCTCCAGTGCGCATCGGTCTGATTCCTTTTTGGGGCCGCTGCGCAGCCCAGCGGGAGCAAGCTCCCTCGCCACCAGGTGGATGGCACAGGCATTGCTTTAGTCCTTTATCTGCCCGGATACAGGAGCAATCGTTACCCCCCGACCCAGAGCCCACCCCAAAAGAAAGTAAGGACCAGGCCTGCTGGCACCATCAGCCACGGGCTCATAAAAAAATGCGTTTTCTAAAGCGGCAGTGCCAAAGCGCAGTTAGTCCCGGCACTGACAAGGTAATTGGAATGGCTCGATCTTTCTTTGATGAAATGAATGACGCACAAGGCGTTTGCCGTGCGCATTATCAGGAATTCTCCCGCTGGCTGGCCAACACGCCGCCAGAACTGCTGGCCCAGCGCCGCCGTGAAGCCGACCTGCTGTTTCACCGCGCGGGGATCACCTTCACCCTGTATGGCGACGAGCAAGACACCGAGCGCCTGATCCCCTTCGATATCATCCCCCGCAGCATCCCCGCCAGTGAGTGGAGTGTCATCGAGCGTGGCTGTATCCAGCGGGTGAATGCGCTGAACATGTTCCTTGCCGACATCTACCACG
>NZ_JACAPH010000023.1:17187-17358 GCF_013385805.1 Pseudomonas sp. C6002
TGATGATGCGCCTGTTCCCCGAGGTGTTCGCCAAGCAACGCATCGCCCCGGTGGACCACTATCCCAACCTGCTGCTCAAGACCCTGAAAAGCTCCAGCCGCCTGGACAACCCGAATGTGGTGGTGCTGACGCCGGGCCGGTTTAACAGCGCGTTCTTCGAGCATGCATTCC
>NZ_JACAPH010000023.1:17378-18971 GCF_013385805.1 Pseudomonas sp. C6002
GAAGGCGCCGACCTGTTCGTGCACGACCTCAAGGTGTTCATGCGTACCACCGACGGCCCCAAGGCCGTGGATGTGATCTACCGCCGCATCGACGATGCCTTCCTCGACCCGCAGGCTTTCAACCCCGATTCGATGCTCGGTGTGCCCGGCCTGGTCGCGGCGTACTGCGCGGGCAACGTAGTGCTGGCGAATGCGATCGGCACCGGCGTGGCGGACGACAAGTCGATCTACCCGTACGTGCCGGAAATGATCCGGTTCTACCTGGATGAAGAGCCGGTCCTGCAAAACGTGCCGACGTTCCAGTGCCGCAAGCCGGATGAGCTGTCCCACGTACTGGCGCACCTGCCGGAGCTGGTGGTCAAGGAAACCCAGGGTTCCGGCGGCTACGGCATGCTGGTGGGCCCGGCGTCCAGCGCGGCCGAGATCGAGGACTTCCGCCAGCGTATCAAGGCCCGCCCTCACGCCTACATCGCCCAACCGACCTTGAGCCTGTCCACTTGCCCGACGTTTGTCGAAAACGGCATCGCGCCGCGGCATATCGACCTGCGACCGTTCGTGCTCTCGGGCAAGGAAACCCGCCTGGTACCCGGTGGCTTGACCCGCGTGGCGCTGCGCGAAGGCTCATTGATCGTCAACTCGTCGCAAGGCGGCGGAACCAAGGACACCTGGGTGGTGGAGGGCTGAGTATGCTGAGTAGAACCGCCGCAGATCTGTATTGGATGTCCCGTTACCTGGAGCGTGCCGAGAACCTGGCGCGCATGCTGGAAGTCAGTTATTCGCTGTCGTTGATGCCCCAGGCCGGGCGCAGTGACGGGCTGGACGAGTTGGCCATGTCGCTGCTCAGCAGCGGCACCCTGGACAGTTACCTTGAGCGCCATCAGCAACTGGACGCCGAGCGCATGCTGCACTTCTTCGCCCTCGACGAGGAAAACCCCGCCAGTATCTACAACTGCCTGCGGGCTGCACGGGGTAATGCCCATGCGGTGCGGGGACGGATCACGGCTGATATGTGGGAAAACCTCAACGCCACCTGGCTGGAGATGCGCAGTATTGCGGCCGGCGGGTTGGCGCGGCATGGCATCAGCCACTTTTGTGACTGGGTGAAGCAGCGCTCGCACCTGTTTCGTGGGGCGACGTCCGGGACGATCATGCGCAACGATGCGTATCGGTTTATTCGGCTGGGGACGTTTGTCGAGCGGGCGGATAACACGTTGCGGTTGCTGGACGCGCGGTATGAAATGTTTGGGGAAGAGTCCGAGGAAGTCAGCGACCTTTCGGCACGCGGGTATTACCAGTGGAGCGCGTTGTTGCGGGCGCTGTCGTCGTTTGAGGCGTATACCGAGCTGTACCCGAATGCGCTGAATGCGCGGTCGGTGTCGGAGTTGTTGCTGTTGCGCAGTGATGTGCCGCGCTCGTTGCATGCGTGTATCGAGGAGTTGAGCCATATCCTGGCGGACCTGCCGGGGAGTTATGGGCGTACGGCCCAGCGTTTGGCGGCGGAGTTTGAGGCGCGGCTGAGGTATACAGGGATTGATGAGATTCTGGAGGATGGGCTGCATAGCCGGTTGACGGATTTTATCGACACCGTGCGGG
>NZ_JACAPH010000023.1:19085-22271 GCF_013385805.1 Pseudomonas sp. C6002
GTCCTGCGTGGGAACGAGCGTCGAGAGTGGGAACGATCATAGGTCTACTGGTTTTTCACCAGTACCGGTTCTGCGCGGTACTGCTCAGGGAACAATTTTTTCAGCTGGGCCACCTTGGGCAGGTCGTTGATCACGATGTAGGGGTACGACGGGTTTTCGGTCAGGAAGTCCTGGTGATAGGACTCCGCCGGGTAGAAGGCTTTGCCCATCTCGATCTTGGTCACGATCGGCTTGTCGAAGGCTTTCGCGGCGTCGAGTTGGGCGATGTAGGCCTGGGCGACTTTTTGCTGTTCGGCGTTCTGGGCAAAGATCGCCGAGCGGTACTGGGTGCCACTGTCCGGGCCCTGGCGGTTGAGTTCCGTGGGGTTGTGGGCGACCGAGAAGTAGATCTGCAGCAGCTTGCCGTAGCTGACCTTGCTCGGGTCGTAGGTCACGGCGACGGACTCGGCGTGGCCGGTGTCGCCGCCGCTGACGCTTTCGTACTGCGCGGTGCTCGCCGCGCCGCCGTCATAGCCGGAGACGGCGTTTTTCACCCCTTGCACATGCTGGAACACACCCTGCACGCCCCAGAAGCAGCCTCCGGCGAAGACCGCGGTTTGCAGGTTGTTCGCGTCTGCCGGCAGGTCCATGGCCGGCGGCGCAATGGCCACGGCGTCGTCGGACGGGCCGAAGGAGAACGCCGAGCTGTGGCCGACAAAGGCGGCGAACGCCAGGGCCGGTAAGTACTTAAGCAGTTTCATCTCAGTCACTCCGAAACATCAGGATAAATGCGGTCAACTGTGGGAGCTGGTTAACCATGCAAAATTTCGCTATGGGTTAGCCGAAGGTGAAGGCATAGGCCGCCACTTGCGGGTCCAGAAACTCGATGGTGAAGGTCCGGTCCTTGACCGCGCCCGGCTGGCGCACCAGTTGATACAAGCGTTGTTCGGTCACGGTGCCGCTGCCATCCGGTGCGACGTCGGTGCCGTGGGCATCCCCCGGCGCCTGGCCGTCGATGCTGACCTTGAAGCGCACCGGCTTGCCGTCGGCGCCCGGGCCCAGCACCAGGTGCAGGTCACGGGCGTGGAAGCGGTAGACGATCTTGCCGTTGGCCGCTGCGAGGGTGGCTTGCTGGCCGCCGACGTTCCATGGGCCTTCCAGGGTCCAGTTATTCAAGGCCAGGTTGCCGGCTGCCGGGTAGTTCACCACCTTGTCGGTGCCCAGGGTGCCGGTGGTCACGAAGTTCTCGGCGCGCTGGAAGCCCAGGTAGGTTTCCGGCGACTGCACTTCGTTCATGTCCGGTGCGGCCTGGATGCCCTTGGCATCGGCTTCGATCAAGCCGCCCGCCACCTTGGTAGCGCCCGCCTCACGCAGCAGTTGCTGGATCACTCGTTCGGACTCGGCGTAGTCACCCTCTCCAAAATGGTGATAGCGGATCTGGCCCTTGGCATCGGCAAAGTAATGCGCCGGCCAGTACTGGTTGTTGAAGGCGCGCCAGATCTTGTAGTTGTTGTCGATGGCCACCGGGTAAGTGATGCCCAGGTCCTTCATGGCCTTGGTGACGTTGTTCACGTCGCGTTCGAAGGCGAATTCCGGAGCGTGCACACCGATCACCACCAGGCCCTGGTCGCGGTATTTCTCGGCCCAGGCCTTGACGTACGGCAAGGTGCGCAGGCAGTTGATGCAGGAGTAGGTCCAGAAATCCACCAGCACCACCTTGCCTTTCAACGCCTCGGCAGTCAGTGGCTCGGAGTTGAGCCATTGCACGGCACCGTCCAGCGGCGGCAACTGGCCTTCCACTGGCAGCGTGTCACTGTGGTTGGCGGCCATCATCGCGCCGCCGGCCATCATCGCCCCGCTCTTCTGTTCAGGCTTGGCGCTGAGTTTTTCCACCAGGCTTTGTTCCAGGCCACCGGTTGACGCCGTCGACAGGCGCGCCAGGATCCCGGTGTCCAGGCCCAGGGCGATGGCCGCCACACCGGCCAACATCAGGGCGCCGAGCCCACGACGCAGCCATTCACCAGCGCCCAGCGAACGCTTCATGAAACCGAAGACTTTACCGCCGACCAGCAGCGCCAAGGCCAGGGAGGTGGCAGCCCCTGCCGCGTAGGCCAGCAAGAGCAAGGTAGTGCCGATACTGGCGCCCTGCAGCGCGGCGCCCGTCAGCACCAGCCCGAGGATGGGCCCGGCGCACGGCGCCCACAGCAGCCCGGTGGCCACGCCGATCAGGAACGATGCGCCCGGACGCGGCCGCGAATCGGCCCCGGCGGCTTCCGACAGGCGACTGCCCGCGGCCACCAGCGGCCGGGTCAGGCGCTCGGACAGGCTTGGCAGCAGCAGCGTCAGCCCGAATAGCGCAACAAACAGCAACGCGAGCCAGCGACCGTACTGATTGACTTGCACCACCCAACCGCCGCCCACCGCCGCGAGCGAGGCGACCAGGGCGAAGGTCATCGCCATCCCCAGCAGCAGCGGCAAGCCACTGCGCAAAAACGGCTGCCCGGTGCGAGCGAAGACAAAAGGCAGAACCGGCAGGATGCAGGGACTGACAATCGTCAGCACGCCGCCCAGATATGCGAGAACCAAAAGCCACATGGGGTAGACCCTTATAGGAAGACATTGAATTAAGTCGCGGTGAACGTCATGGCTGCGCCGTTCATGCAGTAGCGCAGGCCGGTGGGTGCCGGGCCGTCATCGAACACGTGGCCCTGATGACCGCCGCAGCGGCGGCAGTGGATTTCCTTGCGTACCACGCCGAAGGAGGTGTCGACGTGGCTGGCCACGGCGTTTTCCAGGGGTTGCCAGAAGCTGGGCCAGCCGGTGTGGCTTTCGAATTTGGTGGCTGAGGCGTACAGGGGCAAAGCGCAACCGGCGCAGGCGAAGGTGCCGTTGCGGTGTTCACTGTTAAGGGCGCTGCTGTAGGGGCGTTCGGTGCCCTCCTCCCGCAGGATCGCGTACTGCTCGGCGGTCAGCAGGGTGCGCCATTCGGCGTCGGTGTGGCTGACTTCGAAATGTTCGGCGGCTTCGGCTTCGGCGATCAGGGCGGGGCCGGCGCTGATTTTTTGCAGCAGGCCACCGGCGATGACTGCGAGGCCGAGGCCGCCGCCGGCGAGCAGGATCTGTCGACGTGAATACATGAGTTGCTCCTCACACAAGTGCGGATGGCTGGCGAAGCCCCTATGGCTGATAAACAAACTGTGGCGAGGG
>NZ_JACAPH010000023.1:22324-22762 GCF_013385805.1 Pseudomonas sp. C6002
GAGGGGGGCGTACTTTTGCCGTTGCGATGAGTAAGGTTAGGCCCGGGGTGGTCGCGGAATCCTCACGCAGAGTTAAACAATTCGTGATAACTACACTGTTGCAAAAGCCGCACAATGCGCGAATCAAGAAGACAGGTTTTTATCAATGGATCAGCCTAAACGTGTCCTGGTGGTCGAGGACGATGCCCATATTGCCGATTTGATCTGCCTGCACCTGCGGGACGAGCAGTTCGAGGTGGTTCACAGTGCCGATGGTGACGAAGGCCTGCGCCTGCTGGAGCAAGGCGGCTGGGATGCGTTGATCCTTGACCTGATGCTGCCCGGCGTCGACGGCCTGGAGATCTGCCGGCGGGCCCGGGCGATGACGCGCTACACGCCGATCATTATCACCAGTGCCCGCTCCAGCGAGCTGCATCGCATCCTCGGCCTGGAACTGGG
>NZ_JACAPH010000023.1:22792-33180 GCF_013385805.1 Pseudomonas sp. C6002
GGGTCAAGGCGCTGCTGCGCCGGGTCGACGCCATGGCGCGCAACTTGAAGATGGACGCCGGCAGCCTCGACCTCGGCCAGTTGTTCATCAACCCGCTGACCCGTGACGCCACCCTGCAAGGCCAGCGGCTGGACCTCACGCCCCGGGAATTCGACCTGCTGTACTTTTTCGCCCGCCAACCGGGCAAGGTATTCTCGCGCATGGACCTGCTCAACGCCGTGTGGGGCTACAGCCACGAAGGTTACGAACACACCGTCAATACCCATATCAACCGCCTGCGGGCCAAGGTCGAGGCCGATCCGGCCAACCCGGCGCGCATCCTCACGGTGTGGGGCCGTGGCTACAAGTTTGCCGAGCAATCGGCATGAGGCTGACCCTTACCCAGCGCCTGTCCCTGGTGTTCGCGCTGTTGCTGCTGATTTGCAGCGGCACGTCGGCCTGGCTGCAAGTGCGCTCCAACCACATGCATGAACTGGAAGTGGTGCAAGGCCTGTCCCGCGACCTCGCCGCGCACATCGCCCGGGATACGCAGTTGATGGACGCCGACGGTCTCAAGCCGGACGCGGTGCGCAACCTGTTCAGCCAGTTGATGCTGGTAAACCCGAGTGTCGAGGTGTACCTGCTGGACATTAACGGGCGTGTGGTCGGCAACGCTGCGCCCAGCGGCCACCTGCGCCGCGACCAGGTCAACCTGGAGCCGGTGCGCCGTTTCCTCAGCGGCGCGATGCTGCCGATCCTCGGCGACGACCCACGCAGCGTCGACGGCCTCAAGGTGTTCAGCGCCGCGCCGCTGCGGGTCAACGGCCAGCAGGCCGGCTACCTGTATGTGGTGCTGCTGGGCGAAGCCCATGATGTGTTCGACGCCCGGGATGCCACCGGCATGGCACTGAACATCGCCCTGTGGTCCATCGCCCTGGTGGCATTGTTGTGCTTGCTCGCGGGTTTGACCGCGTTCGCCTGGATCACCCGGCCCTTGCGGCAACTGACCGAGAAGGTCGGCCAGTTCGACATCAACGGCGCACCGAAAGTCCCGCAGGCCGTGGCGCCCGAGGTTGCCAGCCAGGATGAAATCGCCGTGCTCGACCACGCCTTCGTGCAGATGGAGAACCGCCTGGGTGAACAGTGGCGCGCCATCACCCATCAAGAGCAGGAACGCCGGGAGATGGTCGCGAATATTTCCCATGACCTGCGCACACCGCTGGCCTCCTTGCATGGCTACCTGGAAACCCTGTCCCTGAAAGACGCCAGCCTGACCCCGCAGGAACGCCGGCGTTACCTGGGCATCGCCCTCGACCAGAGCCGCAAGGTCGGCGGGCTGGCCCAGTCGCTGCTGGAACTGGTACGCCTGGAACACGGGTTTGTGCAGCCGGTCATCGAAGGCTTTTCAATACCCGACCTGGTGCAGGACATTTTCCAGAAGTTCGAACTGACCGCGGAAGCCCGGGCGATCACCCTCACCGCCAGCCTGCCGCCGGTGGTGCCAACCGTATTGGCCGACCTGGGCCTGATCGAACGGGTACTCACCAACCTGCTGGATAACGCCCTGCGCCATACACCGCCCAATGGCGAAGTTGAAGTGACCCTGGCCCCCAAGTCCGGTTTTGTTGAAGTCACGGTGAGCGACAGCGGCCCCGGTATTTCGGCGGATCTGCGCGAAGGTCTGTTCCTGCGCGCCTTCACCATTGGTGGGGCTCGACGCGATGGCGGCCTGGGCTTGCGCATCGTGCACCGGATCCTGCAACTGCACGGTCAGGAAATCCGCCTGATCGATGTGCCAGGACGCGGCGCGACGTTCACGTTCGCCCTAGAAACCCGAGCAGCAGTTCGTTGACCTTGGGCCCCTGCTCGTTCTGAATCCAGTGGCCGCAGTTGGCCAGGACGCTTTGTTGCAGGTTCGGCACGACGTCGGGCATGCGCTTGAGGGTGTGGGCTTCGAACACGCCGACCGGGTCGCGGTCGCCGATCAGGAACAGCGTCGGTTGCAGCACCTGCCTCCCGGCGAGGAACTCGGTGCGCTGCCAGTTGCGTTCGAAGTTGCGGTACCAGTTCAACGGGCCGCGAAAGCCGTCATTGGCGAAGGTCTGAACATACACGTCGAGGTCCTGCTGGCTGCACCAGGCCGGGAGCGTACCGGGCAGCGGCACACCTTCCAGCAGCTTCGCGCTGGCGGGTTTCTTCTGCAGGAAAACGCCCTGGTCCTGCATGAACAGCCGTAATGTCCGCTCGATATCGGCATCCAGTTCCTTTTCAGCCACGCCCGGGGCCTGGAAGTACAGGATGTAATTGAAGCGATCGGCGTACAGCTCGCGCATGATCTCGATCACCGGCCTGCGGGAGCGTCCGGCGAACGGTACCGACATCGTCACCAACTGGCTGACGCGCTCTGGCTCGAGCAACGCCAGGTGCCAGGCCACCACGGCGCCCCAGTCATGGCCAATCATGACGACCCGGCGATGCCCGAACAGGTCCATGGCGCCCTGGATATCGGCGCACAGGGTCAGCAGGTCATAGTCGGCCACTTCCGGCGGCGCGCTGGATTGTCCATAGCCGCGCATTTCCGGGACAAACACCCGATAACCCTGGGCCACCAGCGCCGGAATCTGCTCGCGCCAGGAGTGCCAGCACTCGGGAAACCCATGCAGCAACCACACCGGCGGGCCGCTCTCGGGGCCGGCGATGTGCACGTTCAACTCAATGCCGTTGACGTTGACCTTCTGCTGCTGGATTTCGCTCATCACTGGGTTCCTTGTGTGGGGTTCGCTCGCGGTATTCCCGGGGAGAACAAGCCATCACGCGCTTGAAAGCATTGCTGAAAGCGCTGTCTGACTGATAACCCAGGGACTGGCCGATCGTGGACACGCTGTTGTCGCTGGCTTTCAAGGCCTGTACCGCCAGGTGCATACGCCAGCGGGTCAGGTATTCCTGCGGTGCCAGCCCTACCCGTTGCTTGAAGTGCAAGGCGAAGGTGGAGCGGGATTGACTCGCCAGGCCGGCCATTTCACTCAATGTCCAGCGCCGGGCGGGCGCTGCGTGAATTTCCCGCAGCACCGGGGCCAGCCTTGGATCCGTCAAGGCTCCCAGCCAGCCGGTGGTATGGGTGCCCATGGAAGATTGATAGAGCCGCAGGATTTGCACCAGCATCATTTGCGCCAAATGCTCGGTCATCAGCGCCGCGCCTTGTAACGGGCTGGCGTATTCCCGGGCCAGGCGATCCAGGCACCAACGCAACACGGCGGCCTGTTCGGAGTTGGCACTCACGCGCAGCACCGGCGGCAGGCTATTCAGCAACAGTCGGGCGTCGTCCCCGTAGATAAATCGTCCGCCGATCAAGAACAGATCCACCGTGGCACCCACCGTGGCGATGCCTCCCACCGCATCGGCATACACCTCACGTGCATCGAGTCCTTCAGGGCACAGATTGCTGGACAGCCTCCACGGGCGTGCCTGGGTCAACAGGAAACAATCTCCCTCATACAAGCGTATCGGTACTGCCAGCCCTTCCACTTCCAGCCAGCAACTACCCTCCACCACCGCGTTGAACTTGATGCCATCCGGCGCCGCAAAGTCAATGGCCCAGGTGCCGCCAGCCTTCAGGCCGGCGAAGGTCGAGCGATGGCTTTTTAACAGTGCCAGCACATCGGAAAGGGTATCCATAAAGCTCCGGACGATCGCGACAGAAACACGGACTCTAGGGCATTCCGCGTCCGGGCTCCAGCGAGAGACTCTAGGCCTCCCATAAGGAGATCTTTCATGGCTGACAAACAAACCCCAATTGGCAGCGGCTTCGATGCCGGCACTACCGCCCAGCAAGCCTTGGCGAGCAGCGATTTGCGAGGCAAGACGGTGATTGTCACCGGTGGCTACTCCGGCATTGGCCTGGAAACGGTTCGCGTGTTGGTCGACGCGGGTGCGCAGGTGATCGTTCCCGCGCGGGATCCTGAAAAGGCCGAACGCAACCTCTCGGGCATCATCGGTGTTGAACACGCCAGCCTGGATTTACTCGACCCGATTTCCATCGACCGTTTTGCCGAAAACTTCCTCGCCAGCGACCGGGCATTGAACCTTCTGATCAATAGCGCCGGAATCATGGCCACACCACTGCAACGGGATACGCGAGGTTTCGAAGTGCAGTTCGCCACCAACCACCTGGGCCACTTCCAGCTAACCGCGCGGTTGTGGCCGGCGCTGCGTGAGGCTAATGGCGCACGAGTGGTTTCGGTATCATCCCTCGGCCATCGTCTCAGCCCTGTGCATTTCGATGACCCGCAATTTGAACACCGCCCCTATGACAAGTGGCTCGCCTACGGCCAATCAAAAACCGCCAACGCACTGTTCGCGGTAGCACTGGACCGACGAGGTAAAGCGGAGGGTGTGCGCGCATTTTCCGTGCACCCGGGGGAAATCCTCACCGACCTGATCCGCTACCTGGACAAGGACGACCTGGCATTCGTCGGCGCACTGGATGAGCACGGCAATATCCGCCGCGCCAGTCACTACAAGAACCCCGAGCAAGGCGCCGCGACCTCGGTGTGGTGCGCTGTCAGCCCGCAACTGGAGGGCATGGGCGGACTCTACTGCGAAGATTGCGATGTGGCCGCTTGGTCGCAGGATGACACCAGCCGTAACGGCGTATGGCCCTGGGCTGTCGACCCGGAGCAGGCCGAACGCTTATGGGCAGTGAGTCAGCAGTTGTGCAATGTCACGTTGTAGTCCGGGACCCCAGCGTTCATATTTGGCAGTCATGCACTGCCAATGAGCGACCTGAACCATGCAGCCTCCTGCCAGATACCTCGTGCCCCTTGCCGCCTCCCTTTGCGCCACCCTCGCCTGCGCCGACAGCCACGACCCACTGCTCGCAAAGCGCGTGGATGCGGTGGTCGACAGCGCCATTGCCGACAATCGCCTGGTGGGCACCGTGGTGCTGGTGCTGCGGGACGGGCAGCTGGTTTATCACCGTGCTGCCGGCTTGGCGGACCGCGAAGACGGGCGCCCGATGACAGAGGACACGATCTTTCGCCTGGCATCGGTGACCAAACCGCTGGTATCCGCCGCCGCGATGCACCTGGTGGAACAAGGTCGCTTGGGCCTGGACGATCCGGTCAGCCGCTGGCTGCCCGACTTCAATCCCAAGCTGGCGGATGGCACCATCCCGGTGATCACCGTCAGCCAGTTGCTTAACCACACAGCCGGCCTGAGCTATGGATTTCTGGAAAGCCCGCACGGACCCTACCGCACCGCCGGGGTTTCCGATGGTTTGGGCGAGCCGGAAATCAGCTTTGCCGAGAACCTGAAGCGCATCGCCAGCGTGCCCTTGAGTTACCCGCCGGGTACCCGCTGGCAGTATTCGATGGCCACCGATGTGCTGGGTGCGGTGCTGGAAAAGGCGTCCGGCCAGAGCCTGCCGGCATTGCTCCGCGACTCGGTGACCGAACCACTGGGGCTAAGCGATACCGGGTTTTCCGTGACGGATATAAAACGCCTGTCCGCCGCCTATCAGGATGGCTCGCCACAGCCGTTGCGCATGGTCGACAAGGCCACGATCACCTCGGGCAACAGCACCGCGCTGTTTGATGTGCGGCGGATTCTCGATCCCCAGTCCTACCCTTCCGGCGGCGCAGGCATGGCCGGGACGGCAGGTGATATTGCGCGGTTCCTGGAAACCATTCGCCGGGGCGGCGCTCCGATCCTGTCGGCACACAGCGTGCAGTTGATGGTCACCGATTCGGTCGGCGCCAAGGCGCAAACCCAGGACCCGGGCTGGGGGTTCGGTTATGGCTGGGCGGTGCTGGATGACCCGGCGTTGACAGGCACACCGCAATCCCGGGGCACCTTTGAATGGGGCGGCGCCTACGGTCACAGCTGGTTTGTCGACCCGCAGCAGAAGCTTACGGTGGTGGCACTGACCAATACGGCTTACGAAGGCATGTCCGGCCAGTTCACCCACCAGTTGCGGGATGCGGTGTATCCGCCGCAGTGATCGACCACCAGCGCGGCAATAGCTGCCGCACCCGCGCTTCGCCAAACCGGTCATCAATCAGCATTACCACCCCTCGGTCCTGCTGGCTGCGGATCACCCGGCCCGCGGCTTGCACCACCTTCTGGATGCCCGGATAAAGGTAGGTGTAGTCATAACCGGCGCCGAAAATCGCGCCCATCCGCAGCTTGAGCTGCTCGTTCACCGGGTTGAGTTGCGCCAGACCCAGGGTGGCGATAAACGCGCCGATCAGCCGGGTGCCCGGCAGGTCGATGCCTTCGCCGAATGCGCCGCCAAGCACGGCAAACCCGATGCCCTGACTGTGCTGGGTGAACTGGTCGAGAAATGCCTGGCGTTCAGCCTCGGCCATGCCCCGTGACTGCTGCCACAGCGGGATGCGCGGGTGCCGTTCGGCGAGCAATTGCGCCACTTGCTGCAGATAATCAAAACTGCTGAAAAACGCCAGGTAGTTGCCCGGCGCCTGGGCAAACTGCGCTGCAATCAGCTCGACGATGGGCTCCAGGGACGCCTGGCGATGCACAAACCGGGTGGAGATCCGGTCGACGATATGCACCCGCAGCTGCTCGGCCTTGAACGGTGATTCCACATCCACCCAGGCCGTGTCGGGCGGCATTCCCAGCAAGTCCGCGTAGTAGTGCCGTGGGCTCAGGGTTGCGGAAAACAGCACGCTGCTGCGGGCCGCCGTCAGCCGGGGCCGAATGAATTCGGCGGGCACCACGTTGCGAAGGCACAGGTTTGATGAACTGCGCTTGCCGCTGAGTTCGCGTTTGCTGATGTCGAAAATGAAGTGTTCGTTGAACAGCTCGGCGACCTTGGCAAACTGCAACGCCTCGAAGTAGAAGGCTTGCAGTTCGCCATTGAGTGCTTCGGGATAGTCGTTGAAATATTCACCCATGGCGCTGGTGCACAGACTCAGCGCCTGCAGCAGTTTGTCGGGTTTCTGGGCGTAGGCCTGATAAGGCGCCACTTGCTCCTTGTGCAGGGCATTCCACTCACGGTTCAGGCGCTGGAGCGGCTTTTTCAGCGGCTCGGGTGCGATCTCGCGCAGGGTCTTGAGCGTGTACTGGTCGAGGGCCGCGCTGTACATCGAGCGGCCACGCTCCACCAGGTTGTGGGCTTCGTCCACCAGCACCGCGACGCGCCACTGGTTGAGCTGGGCCAGGCCGAACAGCATGGCGCCGAAGTCGAAGTAATAGTTGTAGTCGGCGACCACCACGTCGGCCCAGCGTGCCATTTCCTGGCTCAGGTAATAGGGGCAGACGTCATGGGCCAAGGCGACTTCCCGCAGGTTGCGCTGGTCCAGCAGGCGCACGCGGGAAGCAGCTTCGCGGGCCGCCGGCAAGCGGTCATAAAAACCCTTCGCCAGTGGGCAGGAGTCGCCATGGCAGGCTTTGTCCAGGTGTTCGCAGGCCTTGTCCCGCGCCACCAGCTCCAGCACCCGCAATGGCAGATCGGGGCTGCTGTCATACAGCACTTGCGCCGCATCCAGCGCGAGTTTGCGGCCCGGGGTCTTGGCGGTCAGGAAGAACACCTTGTCCAGCTGTTGTGGCGCCATGGCCTTGAGCATCGGGAAAATCGTGCCGACGGTCTTGCCAATTCCGGTAGGCGCCTGGGCCATCAGGCAGCGGCCGGTGCTGACCGCCTTGTAGACCGTTTCCGCCAGGGCGCGCTGGCCTGGGCGAAACGCCGCATGGGGAAAGCCCAGGGTAACCGCTGCGGCATTGCGGGCTTCGCGCTGGTGCATTTCCTGTTCGGCCCAGCCGAGGAACAGGGCGCATTGCTGCACGAAGAATGCCTGCAGGTCATCAGCCTGAAACCGTTGGCTGAGCAGCGTCTCGTGCTCGCCAACAATGTCGAAGTACACCAGCGCCAGGACAATCTCCGACAACCCGAGCTTCTGGCACATCAACCAGCCGTAGACCTTGACCTGTGCCCAGTGCAGTTGCCGGTGGTTGGCCGGTTGTTTGTCCAGGTCGCCGCGATAGGTTTTCACCTCTTCCAGCTGGTTGCGGTCCGGGTCGTAGCCATCCGCCCTGCCCCGGACTTTCAACTGCTGGTATTCGCCCTCCAGCGCGACTTCATTCTGGTAATGGGCGCTGCGCCGCGAGGCCACCGTGCGGTGGCCGACAATCCCTTCCTGGGCACTGGGAGACGGGGTAAAACGCAGGTCGAGGTCGCCGACCTTGGCGGTGAATTCACATAATGCACGCACCGCGACGCTGTAGCTCAAGCGGCCTGCCCCGCCCAGCGCACATAACACACAGTGACGGGCATCTGGTGTTCGCCGCAGAACTCCAGCCAGCGCAGCTGGTTGTCCTGCAGGCGATCACCGGGGCCTTTGACTTCGATCATGCGGTAGGTTTTTTCTTCGGGCCAGAACTGGATCAGGTCGGGCATGCCGGCGCGGTTGGCGCGGATATCCAGCAGCAGGCGTTCGAACCAGTGGCGCAGGTGCGCCGCTGGCAGGCAGTCGAGGGCCTGATCGAGCAGTTCTTCGCTGAGCACGTTCCAGAACACGAAGGGTGACTGGATACCCCATTTGTCTACATAACGCTGGCGAATGGTGTGCTTGTAGCGCCCATCGTCCAGTTGGCCCAGGCACTCGGCGAACAGCTCGGCGCGCCGCAGATGAAAATCCTCGCTGTGCAGGTCTACCGGCCCGCGCTGGAACGGGTGGAAAAACGACCCCGGCAACGGCGCGAAAATCGCCGGCCAGCACAGCAGGCCAAACAGCGAATTGATCAGGCTGTTCTCGACGTAATGCACGGGTGCACCATGGTCGCTGAGGTGCGCCTGTACGCAATACTCCACCGACATCATCGGTTCCGGAGCCGGCAGTTCGAGGTCCAGGCGCACGATCTCGCGGGGTTTTGCCTTGGGCAGCGCCGGCTCGCCGAGCTTGCGTCGCAGCCTGGGTATCACGCGCAGCAAGTGCTGCTGTTCGGCAGCGCTTTCCGGGGCCTGTTGCGCCTCACGGGCCAGCCCCATCGCCTGGGCAAAATCCTCCTGGCGCTCCAGCACCCGGATCAGCCGCGCCCGTGCGCCGGGATAGGTGCAGCCCCGGTAGATAGCTTCCGCCAGGGCCAACTCGGCGCTGCGCTCACAATACTGGCCCACCTGGAACAACAGCTTGGCCCGACGTTTCTCCAGCCAGGGGTTGTCGGTGTGCAAGGTAGCGATTTGTTCCAGCACGCCATCGAGTGCCTCGCCCGCTTCAAAGGCCTGCTGGCACTGATGCAGGAACAGGAAGCCGTGCACATCGTCACGGCTGCGCAAACCGCGGGATTCGGCGCAGAATTCGACTTTCTCGTAGGTAAAGATGCCCAGGTCCGCCAGCACAAATTCCGACCAGTCCTGATAGAGATTACCGAAGAACATCAGGCGCAGGCGGTCGCACAGTTCCATCACGGTGAGGCTGTAAAGCTGATCGGCCAGGTCCGGGCACCAGTGCTGGAAGTGACGCAGTTCACAAAACTGCATTGACAGCGTTTCCAGCCAGTCAGCCTTCCTGGCCTTGGGTTGCTCGATCCAGGGTTTGAACGCCGCCAGGATTTCCGCTTTCTGCAACAGGCCGAACAGCTCGCCGAACGACAACAGGCATTGGTCCGTCACCCAACCCTGTTCCAGCAAAGGCACGACCGCCTCGTGCACCGCGCCGATCTCGACATAGTTGAGCTTGCCCGCCCGGAAATGCGCGCCCTTGCGCATCACCATGCGTACCAGTAACGCCTGGGATGCCTGCGGTAAGCTGTCAAATTGCTGAATGAAATGCTCTTCGTCCGGGGCCAGCAAATCGGCATAACGCTGCCCCAGCCAGGCGAGCACTTGGCGGAAGTTATGCAGGTAATAGAGCGGATCTTCTAGGGGATTGGACATTTCAGGCACTGGATCAACCACTGTTTATGCATACAGAGTGCCGTCCCTGACCGACTGTTGCAATCAGTAATAGATCAAAGGCACACGCAACTTTTTGCGTAATAATGATCAGATGGCTGTCAGCCACATTAAATGAGTCTCCCCCGACCGCTCAGGTGCGGGGTTTTCGAAGGATCAGGGTAAGGGTTATGAGCATGAAGAATTTGGGTCTGGCGGTGGGTATGTTCACGTTGCTGGTATTGGCCGGTTGCTCCACGCAGACGGTAGTGACGTTGCAGAACGGCACTCAATACCTGACCAAGGACGTGCCCAACGCGAAAACGGCCGATGGCTTCTACGAATTCACCGACATCGCCGGCAAGCATATTCGCGTCAAGGCCGATGACGTCGCGACCGTGATGAAGGAGAAATAAAAAGTGGGAGCCCGTCGGCTCCCACTTTTCTTTGCCATGCACGCCCCTGTGGGAGCCGGGCAATGATCGTTCCCACGTTCTACGTGGGAATGCATCCCGTGACG
>NZ_JACAPH010000023.1:33231-34795 GCF_013385805.1 Pseudomonas sp. C6002
CAGAGCGTGGGAACGATCAACAGCTCCCACAGAAGCAGCGCTACTTAGCCGATGGAAACCCCATCGCCCCAAACCCCGGCGAGCCCGACGCCAACCAGCGTCACCGAGTCCGCGCCAAAACTCAGCACGGTATCGCCCCCCACTACCTTGGCGTGGTCACGCCAGTCCGCACTGCCCTCCACGTCCCGGAACACCAGCTTGTCGGTCGGCTGATAACCAATCACCCGGTCCTGCCCAAACTGCCCGCCGAACAGAAAGGTGTTATGCCCGCTGTTGTCGCGGATCGTGTCATTGCCCTTGCCGCCCTCGATGAAATCCACGCCCTTGCCGCCCTGGATCAGGTCATCGCCATCACTGCCGATGATGAACGTGTTGCCCTTGTGCGGCTCCGCATTGCGGTTGAGGTCCTGCACCCAGGTATTGGCCCGGGCCGGGTCCGACAGGTTGGCCACGATAATCGTCGAGTCCCGGCTGGTCAGGTCGTAGAACTGCGAGTCCAGGACCCGCGTCATGCCATCCCCATACCCGGTGGGCAAATGAGAAAGCCAGGTGGGAACATTGACGATGGAAAACGGCAGGACATTCCACAGCGTCGACGCGTAGTGATCGTTGAAGCTGACGATATTGTCCGTGGTCGACTCATGGGGCTTGTCGTGCACGCCCAGTGACGAGAAGTTGAACGACGAGCCGTCCAGCGCGCGAAACACCGGGTCGTTTTCATAACCGATGTTCAGCACCTTGTCGCCGGCACTCTGGGTTGGCGAGGCATAAGCCACATAGTTGGAGTCCTTGTAGAACCCCGACCATTTATTGCCGCTCAGGTCGGCCATGCTGTTGACCGCCAGGCCACCCAGGCTATGACCGCTGACCACCACGTCTTTGCCCGTCAGGCCATGACTGCCGGCATACGCCGCGACATCCTTGAGCAAGGTGCCGAAGGCTTCGCCGGCGTAGTTTTTCGCGTAGTCCTTGGGCCCCAGCGCCGCCAGCAGGTCACTGACCAGATCGCCGATGGAGTCGCTGATCAAGGTTTCCCGAGGCCCCGAAGTCCCGCGAAAACCAATGCCGATTTCCAGCAGCTTGCCGTCGCCATCGTACTTGCCCAGCACTTCCACCTGCGCGGTGGTGTAGCCGGGCTTTTCACCGAAGAACGTGCCACGGGCGTCCACCTTGCCGCCGTAGCCCAGGGTACTGGCGCTGATGGGCGTCCAGCCGGCCTTGTTGACCGCCTCGAGGGCGGCTTTTTCCGAGTCGGGGTTCCAGGGAATCCCTGGAATAACCCCCTGTGAATCGGTGCTGCCCAGCAGCGCCCCCACCAGAGTGGCGGGCAGCCCCAGGCCAAAACCGTTGTGCTGGTAACCCACGGCAAAGCCGTTGTCCAGGTTGTGATAGGAGTACAGCGTGATCGCCATGGCATCGGCGAACAACGCTTTGGAGCCCTCGGTGCCGAGGTTTTTATAGTCGAAAACACCCATGGTATTGCCTCTCTTTTGTTGGAATTGTCGAGAAAGCCGAATCTGCACAAATGGACGATTGGAACCGGATCAATGTGGGAGCGGGCTTG
>NZ_JACAPH010000023.1:34830-38015 GCF_013385805.1 Pseudomonas sp. C6002
CCACATTTCGAACCGCAGTGTTTAGAAAGCCCAGTCCAGGCTCAAACCCACCCCATGGACTTTCTCCTTGCTGGCCAGCAGGCCGTTGTAATCCAGATTCACCTTCGCCTCCTTGCTCAACGCCAGGCTGACCCGCGCCCCCACCAATGCCGCATCACGCACCATCGACGAACTCTCCACAGTGAACGAAGGGCCGCCCGAGGCAAACGCCAGGTGCCGCTCGGAATCGACGCTGCTCAGGTTGTGCTGCCAACCCAGGGTGCCGGAAAGCTCCAGTTGCTGATGGTCATTGATATTCAAGGTTTTCAGCGCTCGAGCACCCAGGGTACTCAACACCACATCGCGGCTGTCATCCCGGCCCTTCAAGGCCGCCGCATCACCCTTCTCGGTAAACCCATCGGCATCCAGATGCACGTACGCCAGGTTGGCGAACGGTTCCAGGGCCAGGGGTTGCAGGTTCAGGCGATACGCCGCCTCGGTAAACACCTGGGTACTGCGGGCATCCACCTTGGCTTTCTGCTTGCCGGCGACTTCACCGTATTGCAGCTCGCGCTTCACATCGGCGCGGTGCCAGCTGTAGGTCGCACCACCGCTCAAGCGCAAGGCACCGATTTCATGCCCGGCATACGCACCCAGGTGATAGCTGTCCACCGATGCCCGGGAATGGGTGTCGCTGCCCATGTTCAGCGATGTATCGCTGTACCCCGCCACCAGGCCTACACGGGTGTCTTCATCCAGCGCGCCGTCCACACCCGCCAGCATGCCGCCGATGGAGGTGGTGTAGCCCGCCGTATCGTTGCCGCTGTTGGTCTTGCCCCAGGCGCCCAGCGCCTTGACCCAGACGTTGCCACGGCTGTCGACGGTCTGGCTCGATGCGCCCATTGCCCCTTGCTGCAAACGCTCGCCCACGGCTTCGCGCAGGTAGCGGTTGTCATTCACCAACGCGGTTTCCAGCGCCGGGTAGATTTCCCCGGACAGCTGCTGGAATGCACCCTGGGCCGAAGCCGCATTCGGCGCCAGCAACAGGCTTTCGTACACGGCGTTGCCCGCGCCCAACTGCTCGGCAGCAGCGGCCACCGAACGTTGGTTCGGGGTGGCGGCCACACTGGCAAAGGTGTTGGCATTGCGCCCCACATCCAGCTGCACGCCGTTGGCGGCGTAGTTCAGGGTGCCGCCGATAAACAGATAGTTGGGCAGCACCGAACCGAAGCTGCCGGTAATCCCGTCCGCAGACTGCAGGATGTTGTACTGGCGACCGATCAGGCTTTCGGCCTGGGTCTGGGTCAGCAGCGTCGGGCTGTTTTCCAGGGCCAGGGTCACCGTGCCGCCGCTGAGGGTGGCCTTGCCACCGGCGACGATGCGATCACTGTTGGTGGCCGACAACTCCACCGCATAGGTAGAGCCCGCCGCGAAGTTCACATCCCCGGCCACGTTCAGGGTGCCGATGGAGTTGCCCGGCGCCACGGTACCGCCGCTGTTCGCTGTCAGCGAACCAATGCGCCCGGAACCGCCCACTACGCCGCTGCTGCTGACGGTAACGTCGGAGGTGATCGAGCCATTGATCGCCAGCAACCCTTGGTTGACCAGGGTCGGGCCGCTGTAGGTGTTGGTGCCGGTCAGTACCAGCGCGCCAATGCCCTGCTTGGTCAGGCCGCCATGCCCCGAGATATCGTTGCTCCACACATCCAGCCCGCAATGCACATCGGTGCACGTGCGCTGGGTCGGTTTGCCGGCATCCACCACGGCGCCAATCCCTGGCAGGTCCGCGACAAACTGGCCGGAGCCGTAGGCGCCGTCGATACGAAACTCCGCCGGGATATCCTCAGCCGTCACAAACATCCCCGGGCCGTTGATGGCCTTGCCCAGGTTGATCATGCCCCAACCGTACAGCGAGTCGATGCCCGGTGCGCCGAGGTCGGTCGCGGTGGTTTTCAGCAGCGTGGAGATCTGGTCGCCGCTCATGTACGGGAAGCGCTCCATCAACACCGCTGCACTGCCGGCCACATGCGGCGCGGCCATGGAGGTGCCGTTGAAATTGGCGTAGTCGGTGGTCAGGTTTTCCAGGGAGGTGCCGTTGATCACCGAACTGTAGATCTTGGTGCCGGGGGCCGCGACGCAGAAGCTGGCGGCATACCCGCAGCGCGAGGAAAACGTACTGATCACGTAAGGATCGGAACTGGCGGTGTCGGGATTCTGTTGCAAGGCCGCCACCGACAGCCAGTTGGGTGCAATCTCCGGCACGAAGTACGCCAGGCCCGAGATCGCATCCGGGTTGTTGCGGTTGTAGTCGTTGCCGGCGGCAAAGATCGTCAGCACGCCGCTGCGGGCCGCATCAATGGCGCCCTGATAAGCGCCACCTGCGATCGTCCCAAGGATCGGCCGAATGTTATTGAACTGGGCCTGGGCTTCATTGACCGTGAAGTTGGGGAATGCCGGGTCACGTCCGCCCTTGGCGTACTGGTCACCGATGCCGATGCCCCAGCTGTTGTTGATAATGCGTGCGCCGCTGGCCACCAAGGCATCCCAGCCGGCTTTGTAGACCGCACCGTCGTTGCCCAGGATGATCCCGTCTTCGGGGCCCGGGTCACCGTTTTCGGCGCTGATGATCTGCGCATCGAACGCCACGCCGTGCATTGGCCCGCCGTCGCGGTTACCCGCGGCGATCCCGCCTACGTGCGTGCCGTGATTGCCGAGCTTGCCGTTGGAACCCAGGGAAGGCGTGCCGTCGTAGCGAAACGCGTCCCCGGCTTTCACCGGGATATACGGGTCGGTGTATTGGCGAATGCCTTCGGTCACGAGCGTGACCACTTTGCCGGGGCTGGCGAATTCCGGATGCTGGGCATACACCGGCTGGTCGAAGATCCCCAGCTTCACACCCTTGCCGGTGTAGCCGGCGGCGTAGGCGGCGTCTGCATGCACGGCGCCCAGGCCCCAATCGGCCTTGAATTCATTGCTGCGCCAGCTGGCAGCGTCCCCCAGTTTTCCGGTTTCCACGTAGGGTGCGGCCTGGGCGGTACCCAGGCTGGCCAGGCAACACAGCAACGCGCCGTATGGCACGCAGCTCAGGGCCTTGAGCGGGTAGCCCGGGCCTGTTGGGATGGCGGATTGAAACCCTCGTTTTGTTTTTTTCACGGTGACCTTCCTTAGTTTTTATTGCACTTGTATAAATCACGTTTCTCCCAAGC
>NZ_JACAPH010000023.1:38119-41116 GCF_013385805.1 Pseudomonas sp. C6002
TGCCAGTTCAGGCTCAACCCCACGCCCTGGATTTTTTCCCGGCCAGCCAATTGGCCGGTGTAGTCGAGGTTGACCCGTGTGCTTTTGCTCAACGCCAGGCTCGCCTGCACGCCCACCAATGCCGCGTCGCGCATCAACGGCGAGCTTTGCACCGCAAACGACGGCCCTCCGGCGACAAACGCCAGGTGCTCTTCGGATTCAACGGCACTCAGGCTGTGCTGCCAGCCCAGCGAGCCGGAAACGTCCAGTTGCTGGCGGTCATTGAGGGGGAAGGTTTTTGCCGCCCGCAGGCCCAGGGTGCTCAGCACCGCATCGCGGCTGTCACTGCCACGCTCCAGCGCGGCGGCGTCGCCTTTCTCGTCAAAGCGTTCGTTGTCCAGATGCACGTAAGCCAGGTTGGCGAACGGCTCCAGCGCCACCGAGGACACGTTCAAACGGTAGGCCGCTTCGGTAAATACCTGGGCACTGCGCGCATCCAGCTTGGTCTTCTGCTTGCCGCTGACTTCGCCGTAATGCAAGTCGCGTTTCACGTCGCCGCGATGCCAGCTGTAGGCACCGCCGACGCTCAAGCGCCAATTGCCCAGCTCATGCCCGGCGTAGGCGCCGAGGTGGTAGCTGTCGATGGACGCCGATGAATGCGTGCCGCTGCCCATGTTCAGCGAGCTGTCGCTGTAACCGGCCACGAGACCGGCACGGGTCTGCTCGTCCAGCGCGCCGTCGACACCGGCCAGCATGCCGCCCAGTGAGCTGGTGTAGCCTGCCGTGTCGCTGCGGCTGTCGGTCTTGCCCCAACTGCCGAGCACCTTGACCCACACGTTGCTCTCACCGGTAACCGGCGTATGGCGCAGGCGCTCGCCCACGGCATCGCGTACCTGGCGGCTGTCATTGATCAGCATTGTGCCGATGGCCGGGTAGATTTCTCCCGACAGCTGCTGGAAACCCGACTGCGCCGTGGCTGCCGAGTCTGACCGCAGGATGCTTTCGTACACCGGATTACCGGCGCCCAACTGCTCGGCGGCCGCCGCCACCGAACGCTGGTTACGAGTGGCACCGACACTGGCGAAACTCGCATCACTGCGGGCAATGCCCAGTTGCACACCGTTGGCGGCATAGTCGAGGGTACCGCCGAGGAACAGGTAGTTGGGCAACACGGCACCGAACTGGCCCTGGATCCCCCCAGCCGCCTGGAGGATGTTGTACTGGCGCCCCACCAGGCTTTCCGCCTGTTGCAGGCTGAGCAGGGTCGGGCTGTTTTCCAGGGCCAGGGTCACGGTGCCGCCGCCGAGGATTGCCTTGCCCGTGGCGACAATCCGGTCGCTGGTGGTGGGGGTGAGTTCGACCGCATAGGTGGAGCCGGCGGCGAGGTTTACATCCCCGGCCACCTGCAAGGTGCCCACGGAATTGCCCGGCGCCACGGTGCCGCCGCTATTGACCTGTAACGCCGCGATGCGACCGGAGCCGCCCAACGTGCCGCTGTCATTGACCGTCACCGCGGACGTCAGCGAGCCATTCACCGCCAACCGGCCGCCATTCACGGTGGTCGGGCCACGGTAGGTGTTGTCGCCCGCCAGGATCAGGCTGCCCGCACCGGATTTGGTCAGGCTGCCTTCGTAGATACGCTGGGCCGCGGCTGCCGCACGGGCAGTGCCAACGGCATAGTCCGTCTGGTCCTGCTGACTCGCGCCGGCGCCCACGCCGTTCTCCCAGCCCTTATCGCGCAGGGTTTGCTGCCAGGCCAGGGTTTCGGCGCTGTCTTCGGCCTGGCGCTGGATCAGCGCCTTGTCGGAGATCGCATTGCTCCACACATCGCCCTGCCCGGCCGCCAACGTGACATTCATCGGCCCGAGCAATTGCCCGGGCCCGTGCATTGCTCGGCCAAGGTCCGGCACGCCCCAGCCGACCTGAGTGGTCGGTGCATCGGTGACCGCGCCATTGAGCTGGGTGGCCGTGGTCAACAGCACCTGCAAGGCCTGTTCGTTGTTCAGGTATGGATAGCGTTCCATCACCAGCGCCAGTGCGCCGGTGGCATGGGGCGCCGACATCGAGGTGCCGGATTTCACCCCATAACCGCCATCGGGAATGGTGCTGTTGATCAACGCCCCGGGGGTGGAAATGCACCAGTACTTGGCGATGCCGCACTGGTTGTATTTCTGGTTGTTCGCCTTGTCCAGGCCCGATACCGCCAGCCAGTGGCCTTCCAGCTCCGGCTGGAAATAAGGCAAGGCCGAACGCACGCTGGCGTTGGCGTAGCCGCTGTTGCCAGCACTGAACACGTTGATCACCCCGGCCTTGGCCACCTCCGCAGCGGCATCCAGCCAGGTGTTCTGGTTGTAGTGCTGGGCATAGGCAGCGTGCAGGTCGCCAATGGTCTGGTAGCTGACATCCTTGGGTTGGCTGCCCCAACTGTTATTGATCGCGCGCACGCCGGAATCCACCAGCGCGCTGTACACCGCCTTGAAGTACTTGGGGTCTGGCGTGGGGCCGAACAGGAAACTGTCGCTGGCGTTGGTGTTGCCGACGTAGATCTGCGCGTTGTACGCCACGCCGTGCATGCCCACGCCATCGCGGGCTGCGCCCATGGTGCCGGTCACGTGGGTGCCGTGGGAGTCATTGTTTGGGTTGAGCGCGCCGGTGGTCGTGAAGGGGCTGCCATCGACGTAGGTGCCGCTGGCGGTGACCGCGTGATAGCGGTCTTTTGAGGCTTCAGGATGGTTGGGGTCGAAACCCGAGTCGAGGGCGCCGATCTTCACGCCACTGCCGGTGATGCCGCTCGCATAGGCCTCGTTGGCTTTCATCCGCTCCAGGCCCCAGTCGCTCTGGAACTCGGAGGAACGCCAACTGCCGGGGTCGCCGACTTTGCCGGCTTCGATGTACTGCCCGTGGGCCGCCACTGACAGCAGCAGCAAGGAGCCTGCGGTGAAGGGTTTGAAGCGAGGTGAACCAGTAATCATGAAGAGTCCTTTTTCTTATTGTTGAAATACCTGTGGCGAGGGAGCT
>NZ_JACAPH010000023.1:41163-46730 GCF_013385805.1 Pseudomonas sp. C6002
CCCTCGCCACAACAAGCGCCCTTGCCACAGAAAGCTCCCTTGCCAAAACAAGCGCCCATGCCACCAAAGCTCCCTTGCACCAAGTACCACTCGTCCAGGCATCAGCGGCTCTCAGGACCAAACGCCTCGTCCACCTTGGCCAGGTCGGTGTCACGCAAGTTGCCCGCGTAGTAATGCAATTTGGTCCAGGCCATCAGGTAGTCGTACCGTGCCTGGGCCAGGTCGCGACGGGTGCTGTACAGCTGCTGCTCGGCGTTCAGCGCATCGAGGTTGACCCGCTCGCCGCCGAGGATGCTTTGCTTGGTCGAGACCACCAGCGCTTCAGCCGAAGTCAGCGCCTTTTCATACGCCCGCAACTTGCTCACTCCCGACAGGCAAGCACTGAACTGGCGCCGCAGTTCGATCAGGGTTTCGCGAGTCTTGCCTTCCAGTTCGTACTCGGCCTGCTCCATGGCGCGGCTGGCCTGGCGGGTGGAAGCCGAGACGCCGCCACCGGCATACAACGGCATGCTGACTTCGATGCCGATGGTGTTGGTGTCGTAGCGCTGGTTGTAGGTGTTGCCGCTGTCGGATTCCTGCTGGCGCGAGCTGGCATACGCCGTGATGCGCGGCAGGTGCCCCGAACGGTTGCGCTCCACTTCATAACGCGCCACTTCCACGGACTGGCGTTGCGAGGCCAGGTTGGGGTTGTTGGTCAGCGCCAGTTCGTGCCAGGTGTCGTAATTGGCCGGGGTCAGGGTGAAGGCGGCAAACCCCGGGTTCAGCGGCGCCAGGTCGTTGATATTGACGCTCTGCACGCCAATCAGCGCCCCGAGTTCGCGCAGCGAGGCGTCCTGTTCATCCAGCGCCTGGATCTCTTCGGCAGTCGCCAGCTCATAGCGCGACTCGGCTTCCAGGATGTCGGTGCGGGTGCCCTCACCCTGCTGGAACAGATGCTGGTTCTGCTGGAACTGCTGCTCGTAGGCCTTTTTCTTGGCGCGGGCAATGTCGATCTGGTCCTGGGCAAACAACGCCTGGGTGTAATAGGTCAGCACCCGCACCAGCAGCGCCTGGCTCTTGTCGCGGAAGCTCTCGTCGGCAAACAGTGCCTGGGCCACGCCCTTGCGGTAGTTGGCATAGGCTTCGTAGTCGAACAGCGGCTGTTGCAGGGTGAACGTGGAGCCATAGCTGTTGTAGTTGCGGTCATCGTGATAATTGCCGCCGCGCCCGTCGGGCAAGGTGGCCTGGGAGTTGTTGCGGCCCTTGTTGTAGTTGTACGAGAGCTTGGGCAGCAGGCCGGCGCGGCCGATGGTGCGGTTTTCCAGGCCGGCGTCGCGCTCCTTGATGGCGCCGAGGAATACCGGGTCGTTGCGCAGGGCCTGTTCGTAGACATCGAACGGGCCCATGGCGGCCTGGGCGCTGCTGCAGGCGAGCAGCAAGGCGATGAACATCGGCTTCATGCTCATTCCTCGGTCAATGCCGAGCCGGCGCGGTCCAGCAGCGGCTTGAACAGGTAATTGAGCAAGGAGCGCTCGCCGGTGCGGATGAACATCTCGGCGGGCATCCCCGGCTTGATCACCAGGCCATGGAGTTTCTCCAGGGCGCTGCTGCTGACGGTGGTGCGCAGCACGTAGTAAGGCATGCCGGTTTTTTCGTCGAGCATCTGGTCGGCGGAGATCAGGCTCACCTCCCCCGGCACCCGCGGCGTGCGGCTCTGATTGAAGGCGGTGAAGAGAATATCCACCGGCAAGTGCGCGCCGACCTTGTCCACCAGGTGCACCGGCAGGCGCCCTTCGACTTCCAGGCGGGTGTCCTGGGGCACGATTTCCAGCAGGGTTTCACCGGCACGCACCACGGCGCCTTCGGTGTGCACGCCCAGGTTGACCGCGATGCCATCGGCGGGCGCGTTGATCTCGCTGTGCTGCAGGTCGAAACCGGCGGAGGTCAGTTGTTGTTCCAGGGTCAGGCTGCGCAGCTGCGCGTCGGCCAGTTGGCTGCGCACTTCCTTCTGGTACTCCTCGCTGTGCTGCTGCAACTTGAGGCGCGATTCGAGGATGCCCTGCTCCACCCGCCCGCTTTCGCCGGTGTTCTGCGCCAGGTCCTGTTGCACCTGGGACAGTTGCCGCTGGTATTCCATCAGCCGGTTGCGCGGGATGTAGCCGTTGTCGGCCAGGGGTTGCAGGTTGTTCAACTGGTCTCGCAGGGATTGCGCCTGGGCCGTCAGGTCACTGCGGGCGCGGCGCATGCCGTTCAGTTGCGCCGTAGCGCCTTCGATACTGGCGCGAATCCCGGCCTGTTCCCGGGCAAAGGCTTCGCGGCGGCTGCTGAACAGTTGACGCTGGCCTTCGAGGACCAGTGCCAGGGCTTGGTCCGGGTTGCCGCTCAATTGCGCCGGAAAGGTGATCGTCGACTGGTTATCCCGCTCGCTCTGCCACCGTGCCACGCTGGCCCAGGCCATGCGGTACTGGGCTTGCAGGGAGTGCACGTCGGCCTGGTTCTGCGTCTGGTCGAGCCGGAACAGTGGCTGGCCCTGCTTCACCGCCTCGCCCTCACGCACCAGGATCCGGCTGACCACGCCGGGGCTCAGTGTTTGCACCGCCTTGCGCTTGCCCGAGACCACCACCGTGCCTTGTACCGGGATCCCCTGGTCCAGCGGCGCCAGACTGGCCCAGAGGAAAAACCCGCCGGCGCCGACCACCGTCAGCAGCCACCCCATGCGGGCGAAAAAACGCGCGTCGTGCTCGGGATGGGTCTGTTCGTAATCGCGGTTGATTTGAATGCTGCTGTCGCTGCTCATGCGCCTGGATTCCTTCCGGCTTGATACTGACGGCTGAGGCTGACCCCGGCCTTTTCTCGTGGTGCTTCCTGCTGGCCGGACAGTGCGCGCAGCACGTCCTGGCTCGGACCAAATGCCTGCAAACGACCTTCGTTCAGCACCAGCAGCTTGTCGGCCTGGGCCAACGCCGAGGAACGGTGAGTCACCAGCACCACCGTGCTGCCCTGGGCTTTCATCTGCATGATCGCGCTGGCCAGGGCGGATTCACCCACGGTGTCGAGGTTGGAGTTGGGCTCGTCGAGCACGATCAGGCGTGGCCCGCCGTACAGCGCGCGGGCCAGGGCGACCCGTTGTTTCTGCCCACCGGACAGGCCGCTGCCCTCGTCGCCGAGCACGGTGTCGTAGCCGTGGGGCAAGCGCAGGATCAATTCGTGCACGCCTGCCTGTTGGGCGGCCTGCACCACCAAATCCGGGTCGGCTTCGCGAAAGCGCGCGATGTTGTCGGCGATGCTGCCGCTGAACAGTTCGATGTCCTGGGGCAGATAACCGATATGCGGCCCGAGGTCGTCGCGGTCCCAGCGATGAATGTCGGCTCCGTCCAGGCGCACGGTGCCCGCCAGGGTTGGCCATACGCCCACCAGCACGCGGGCCAGCGTCGACTTGCCGGAGCCGGAAGCACCCAGCACGCCGAGCACTTCGCCCGCAGTCAGGTTGAAGCTGACTTGATGCAAGGTTGGCACGCGTCGCCCCGGCGGGCCTGCGCTGACTTGCTCGAAGCTCACATTGCCCTTGGGCGCCGGCAAGGCCATCTGCTCGCCCTGAGGCGGAAACTCGCGCATCAGGTTGTCCAGGCGCTGGTAGGCCAGCTTGGCCGAACTCCATTGCTTCCACACGGCGATCAACTGGTCGATGGGGCTCAACACCCGACCCATCAAAATGGAGCCTGCGATCATCATCCCGGCGGTCATGTCGCCCTTGATCACCAGGAGCGCACCCAGGCCCAGCACCAACGATTGCAGGCACAGGCGCAGGGATTTACTCAGGGAACTGATGATCGAGCCGGTGTCGCTGGCCTTGTTCTGCAGGCCCAGGAACTGCGAATGCACCTTGAACCAGCGCTTGCGCAATGCACCGAGCATGCCCATGGCCTGGATGGTTTCGGCGTTGTGCAGGTGGCTGGTGGCCAATTGGGTGGATTGCTGGGAATAACCGCTGGCTTCACCCAGAGGCTTTTTGGTCAGGTATTCGTTAAGGCACGCCAGGGCAATCAGCAGCACGGCACCGGCACTGGCCAAGACACCCAGCCACACGTTGAACAGGAAAATCACGAACAGATAGATCGGAAACCACGGCGCGTCGAAAAACGCGAACAGCGCAGGCCCGGTGATGAATTGGCGGATGTGGGTCAGGTCCCCCAGGGATTGCCCGCCATGGCCTTCGCCCCGTTGCAGGTTGCGCTCGAAAGCGGCCTTGTAGACCCGCAGGTTGAAACGCCGCTCCAGCTGGCTGCCGATGCGAATCACGATAAAGCTGCGAATCACCTCCAGCACACCGATAAAGGCGAAGAACCCCACCACCATCAGCGTCAACATCACCAGGGTGGTTTCGTTCTGTGAAGACAGCACGCGGTCGTAGACTTGCAACATATAAATCGACGGCACCAACATCAATACGTTAATCAATGCCGTGAAACAGCCAATACTGATCAGAATACTTTTGTAGTCGCCGAGTGCCTTGAACAATGGTGCAACGGGAGTGGTCTTCGCCATGTTGCCTGATCTTCCCTGAGCCGAATGACGCGCAATAGTTTACCGAGCGCCCCAATAAGGGGCGGGCAAACATTAAAATCGGGTTATATCGTTATAACGAACTATTACGGTGCACGTTGCAATATCAATACCGCGCCGTTTTTTGCGCGACCTTCATATTCGCCTTCTTTCTGGCGATTCAAATGGGTTATGCCGGTGCCTTCGGCATTCATCAGCCAAATACCATCGGGAGTAGGCGTCCAACTAACGGGGGCTTCCCCCAGCCATTGTCCGGCGCACTCCACATCGCCCCCTAACGCGTTAGCCTGCTCAATCAAGTCCAGTGCGCACACCTGCTCTTGCTGATGCAGCGCCCAATGCCCGGCCAACTGCGCGGAAGTAGGTAAAACCAGACTGCTTGCCATTGCTGTGGCTCCTGCCGACATAAGCAACACCTGGAAACTCCAGGCCACGGTACTGCGAAATAGCGTCATCACCTTCGCCCGTTCATGGGGTGGATGCAAGGGCAGAGGGCGGCGCGTGTGCGCCACCCTCCTTTACGCGTGTATCAGGCCACGATGTCGCTGACGGCTGCCTGGCCAACGGTGGTGACGAGGAAATCCGCCACGCCGTGCCCGGAGAAGTCCACGGCCAATGTGCCCAGGTTGGTACCCGAAGCGTAGGACAGCACCGCGTCGCCGGCATGACCGGTAAACGCGTTGACGAAGGTCAGGCCTGCACCTTTGGTGATGCCGGTGAGGTCGATCTTGTCGGAACCCGAGGTGAAGTCGAAGATCTTGTCCGCCGCACCCGGCTTGGAGTCGGAGCTGGCGCCGAACACGAAGGTGTCGTTGCCTGAGCCGCCCCACAGCTGGTCTGCACCGCCGCCGCCGAAGATGATGTCGTTGCCGGCACCGCCCTTGAGGACGTTGGCGGCTGCGTTACCGATCAGCAGGTCGTTGCCCGAACCGCCGATGGCGTTCTCCACGGTCACACCCTTGGCGATGGAAACGTTGCCCACCAGGCCGCCAACGTCGGAGAACGAGGTTTCATTGAGGTTGATC
>NZ_JACAPH010000023.1:46761-51518 GCF_013385805.1 Pseudomonas sp. C6002
CACCGAGAACACCAGCTTGTCGGCCGATGAAGTGGCGCTGAGGAAATCACGCCCGGTGTTGGAGTTGAAGCCGTAGGTGGTGTCGCCGGCGCGGGTGTTGTAGTTGGCGCCGTAGAGCTTCTGGATCGCGGCGATGTCGTCAATCAGCGGGCCGGACGAGTAGGCTTCTACCCCGCCTTTGCTGAAGTTCTGGTTGGTGTTGCTCTCGCTCCAGTAACTCATGACGCTGTAGCCACGCGTGTCCTGTCCATAGTCCGCGTCTTTGTACGAAGGGTTGCCGGTCCCGGCGTTGTAGTCGCCAGGGTGGTCCAGGCCCAGGGTGTGGCCGATTTCGTGGGTCAGGGTCTGCCGGCCATAGTTGTTCAGGTCCGGGGTCTTGTTCGGCGTGTAGCTGTTGTTCGTCAAGTACCAGGAAGTGCCGTCAAGGCCGCTTTCGTTGTACTTGGCGTTGGTGCCTGGCAGGTAGGCAAAGGCCGCTGCGCCGTCCTGGCCGCCGCTGTAGTTGCCGAAGGTCATGTGGAAGTCACCGCCCGAGGCTTTCTCGGTGAAGGTGACATTGGCCACATCGGCCCAGGATTGCATGGCCAGTACGGCCTGTGCTTTCTGCTGGGTGTTGAACTGGCTGAACCCGGTGATCCCATGCTTGTTCATGGTCGCGTTCGAAGCCGAAGTCAGGAAGGTGTAGGTGAGATCGATCTTGCCGTTGCCATCCACGTCCCGGTACGCGGCGTTCTCACGCAGCAGGTGGTCGGCGGCCTGGTCAACGGTGAACGACGGTTTGCCATTGACCGTGAGGTTGCCACCGCGGTCGTATTGATGGCTAAAGCTATCGATCTGGGTGTAAGCGGTACTTGCTTGAGCCGCCGACACAATAGCTTTGTCTTTTACTTTTGACATAAACGTACTTCCTTGTTTGCAAGTGGAACAGTTTTTGTCCGACCGGACCCACTCTGGCGAGTAAGTCCGATCACTCGCCCCTTTTGAAGGCGAAAGAAAACTGACACAACCTGAAATCATTCGTCCAGCGGTTTTTATCCAAGGATAAAGTTGGGCCGGTGAACAAAACCTGCAAACACTGGTAAATAGCGCGTTATTAAAATCCAGCTATTTAAATATTAAATACTCCTAAAGACATTTAGCCACGAATGGATCCAAAGTATTGACTGAGGTGCACTAAGAAAGTGTCACCGTGTCATTGTTAGTATTGATTGGCCACTATTTAAGTGTTTGTCCCGTATTACCGGGACAAGACTTAGTTTACTTACTGGCCGCGCCAGCCGGTTTGGCGCAATGCCTGCAGGAGCGTGTGGACATCCAGCGCGGGCACCCGCACACCCTGGTCGGTGGTCATGTCTTCGCCGGCCACTATGGCATTAATGATCGCCTCTTCCACGGCCTCCGCCGCCGCGCTGAACAGCGGTGAAATGTGGTCGTTATTGACCATTTGCAGGGCTGTGCTGAGGGGCGAGCCCTTGCGCCCGTAGTCGGCCACCGGCAAATCCTGATTGCCGGTGGCGAACGCCAGGAACAGGTCCCCGCTGGAGTCCTCAGTACCGCCACCCGTGCGCGCAATCCCGATGGACGCGCGTTGTGCCAGGCGCTGGCATTGATGGGGCAGCAACGGCGCATCGGTGGCGATGATCACCACGATGGAGCCCATGCCGGGTGTGCCGCGATCGGCAAAGGGTGACGGGATGGCCATCAATTGCCGGCCTACCGGGTAACCATCCACGCGCAGTTCCTGGCGCTTGCCATGGTTGGCCTGCACCAGCACACCGACGGTCCAGCCACCCTGCTCCGCCGGCAAGCGCCGTGACGCGGTACCGATGCCCCCCTTGAACTCATGGCAGATCATCCCGGTGCCGCCGCCCACGGCGCCCTCCGCCACCGGCCCGGATTCGGCGTTGGCCAGCGCCTCGCGCACATGCTCCGGGCCGACGTGCTGGCCCCAGATATCGTTGAGCAAGCCGTCGTAGGTTTCCATCACCACCGGCATGCACCAGTACACGGCGGGGTCTTCGAGGCTTTCGCGCTCCAGGGCGATCAGCGTGTCGCGCACAATCCCGATGCTGTGGGTGTTGGTGATCGCCAGCGGCGTGGTCAGCAACCCTGATTCGCTGATCCATTCAAGGCCCGTGGCGTCGCCATTGCCGTTGAGCACGTGGTAGCCGGCAAAACATGGCTGATACCGCGCGGCACCGGCCCGGGGCTGGATCGCCGTCACGCCGGTACGTACCTGTTTGCCGTCGATGCGGCTCTTGATCGTACTGTGGCCGACCCGAACCCCTGGAACGTCGGTGATGGCATTCAACTCACCGGGCGTACCCAGTCCCAAGGTGATGCCCAATTGACGTGCACGCATAACCACTCCTTACAATTTCTGAAACGCCGGACTCAACCGGCCACTGATGCAATACAGGATCACCGACAGTGCCAACAGGCCGATGATAATCATGATGTCGCGAACCGAGGCGGCAATCGCCAGTGTCACCAACAGGTAGCCGGCGCCCAGCACCGCCAGCAAGGCCGGCACCGGCCACAACGGCATGCGATACGGGTGCTCGCGGTCACGCAGCAACACCCGGCTCATCAACGCGCTCAACGCCACGATCAGGTACACCAGCATGATCAGCAGCACGCTGAAAGACGTCAGGTCCGCCAGGTTGGAGCTGAAGCTGAGCAATGCCGAAGGGACCGCCAGGAACAGCGTAGCCAACCACGGGGAATCCCAGCGTGGATGAATCCGGGTGAAGAGTTTGTTGATGGTGGGTGTCCACAGCGCATCGCGGCCGCTGCTGAACACCACCCGGCCAATCTGGATGACGATGGCGACGATGGCGTTGAACACCGACAGGAAGATCCCGGCGCTGACCAGCCGCGACAGGGTTTCGTTACCGTGGCTGGTCAGCAGGTAGCCGATCGGGTCGGGGCTGCTGATCATCGCGCTGAGGGATGGCGCACCGATCAGCAAGGCGGTGATCGGCACCAGCTCGATGACCACCACCAGGCCCAGGGACCACAACACTGCCTTGTGCACGCCCCTGCCGCCGCACTTCATGTCTTCGGCCAGCAATACGGCGGGACCGTAGCCATTGAACGAGAACAGGCCGATGCCCACCGCGCCGATGACCAGCGCCCAGGGCGCCAGGTGCAGCACGCCGTTCTCGACGATTTGCGGTTGCAACAGCACGCTGACCGGCTGCACCGGGTTGCCGAAGCCGATAAACACGATCACCAGCAACGCCGCCACTTCCAGCAGCAGGCAGGTGCCGGTGATCCAGGCATTCAGCTTGATATTGAGGATGCCCAGGGCGTAGCTGCACACCACAATCACCAGGGCCACGGTTTGCGAATCGAATTGGGTGCCGAGGGCGTTATTCAGGTAAGTCGCCGCCCCGGTGGCCAGTACCGGCGGGATAAACAGCAGCATCACCAGTACCGTGAGGAACGTCGCGTAGCCGGCCATGCCGCCGAACACCCGCTTGGCATACACGTATTCGCCGCCGGCGCTGTTGTGGGCACGCCCGAGTTCGGCGTAGCAAAAGGCGAACATCAGCGCGAGCAAGGCGGCCATCACAAAGGCCAGGAACACCCCGCTGCCGGCCTGCTGGATGGCAAACGGCGCAATCACGAACACTGAACTGGCCGGGGTGACCGCCGAGACGGTGATGGCCACTACATCGAATACGCTCAGGGTGGGTTTCAGCACGCCGTCGGGCGTGGAAGGAGCACTCATATCGTTATCCTCTTGATTGTTCTTGGTTTGAGGCAGAAACGAAAAGGTGAAGCGGCGCAGGGTATGTTCCCCACTGACTGACGGCCAACTTAAACACTCTGTGTAGATCGGCCAATTCCCCTATTGGAGTACTCCCCTTGACGCCGCCGGGCAAAAGTCGAACCCTTGCGGCCTGAATCCTTAGCGTGGAGCTGCACATGAGCCTGTTCAGGGAAGTCGGCATGCACGCGGGCCTGGGGCGTACCGTCGCACAGATCGGCACCGGGCGTTTCTGGAAGCAACTGGTGCTGTTGCTGCACCAATGCCTGCCCTTCGACAATGCCCTGGCGATCTTCTACCCCGCCGATGGCCCGCCCGAAGCGCTGGAAGAATACGACGCACAACCGAGCAGCAAACCGGCGTCGATGCTGGTTTATCTGAATGGCTTGTACCTGTTGGACCCGTTTTTCCAGGCGTGTCGCGAGGGGTATGCCAGTGGCGTGTACCGCCTTGAGGAAGTGGCGCCGGATCATTTTCGCCAGAGTGAATACTTCCTCAATTACTTCCACGAAAACGTGCTGGAAGACGAGGTGCAATTCATCCTGCAATTGCCGGGTGCGGGGACGTTATCGCTGTCGTTGGGGATGCAGCGGTTGTTTACCGGCGAGGAAACGGGGTTGATGACCATGCTCGCGGCCTGGGTGTTGCCGTTGATGCAGCAGCATTGGCAGCAAAGCACCCAGCGAGTGGCCGCGCCGGCGGAAATGGCCAGCCAGATACGGGACGCGTTGAGTCATTTCGGCTGTGGTGTGTTATCGGAACGGGAGCTGGAAATAGCGCGATTGGTGTTGCGCGGGTTTTCGTCAAAAGCCATGGCCGAACGGCTGAATATCTCGCCGGATACGGTCAAGGTTCACCGCCGGCACCTGTATGCCAAGCTGGATATCTCGTCGCAGCCGGAGCTGTTTTCGTTGTTTATCCAGTCGTTGGGGCATGACTTGGAGAATCCTTGATTCCGCGGCGTGGGAACGCCGCCCTGGAC
>NZ_JACAPH010000023.1:51542-55908 GCF_013385805.1 Pseudomonas sp. C6002
CGCGGAGCGTGGGAACGATCATCAACGCCCGGTACGAATGGTGTTCCACACCCGCGTACGAATCCGGTCGATGTTCAGTGGCATTGCTTCCAGTGCGAACAACTTGCCCATCATTTCCGGACTTGGGTACACCTTGGTGTCGCTCTTGATTGCCGGGTCCACCAGGCTGTCCGCCGCGGCATTGCCGTTGGCGTAGTGCACGTAGTTGGTGATGCTGGCCATCACTTCCGGGCGCAGCAGGTAGTTCATGAACGCATAGCCGGCTTTTTCATCCGGGGCATCGGCGGGCATGGCGACCATGTCGAACCAGATGGCGGCGCCTTCCTTGGGAATGTTGTAGCCGATATTCACGCCATTCTTGGCTTCCTTGGCGCGGCTCTCAGCCTGGAGGATGTCGCCGGAGAAGCCGACGGCCACGCAGATGTCACCATTGGCCAGGTCGGCGGTGTATTTCGAGGAATGGAAATACGCTACGTATGGCCGCACTTTCATCAGCAGGTCCTCGGCCTTTTTGTAGTCTTCCGCCTTCTTGCTGTGGTGCGGCAGGCCCAGGTAGTTGAGCGCCGCCGGCAGCAGCTCCGGGCCGTTGTCGAGGATGGCGACGCCACACTTCTGCAGTTTTTGCATGTTCTCGGGCTTGAAGATCAGGTCCCAGGAATCCACTGGGGCGTTGTCGCCGAGTACCGCCTTGACCTTGTCGATGTTGTAGCCGATACCAGTGCTGCCCCACAGGTACGGGAAGCCGTGGGCGTTGCCCGGGTCGTTGTTTTCCAGGGCCTTGAGCAGCACCGGGTTGAGGTTCTTCCAGTTGGGCAACTGGCTCTTGTCGAGTTTCTTCAGCGCCCCGCCCTGGATCTGCCGGGCCATGAAGTGGTTGGAGGGGAACACCACGTCATAGCCGGATTTGCCGGTCATCAACTTGCCGTCGAGGGTTTCGTTGCTGTCGTACACGTCGTAGGTGAAACCGATGCCGGTTTCTTTCTGGAAGTTCTTGGTGGTGTCGGGGGCGATATAGTCCGACCAGTTGTAGATCTTCACCGTCTCGGCGGCTTGGCTGAGGGTGGCGACGAATACCAGCGGCAACAGGGCAATGGGTCTCATGGTTCGATTTCCTGGCGGTTTTAGGGCTGTTTTTATGGCAGGCGATCAAAGATCAAAGAATCAGAGGATCAATACATAGGTCTTGCGCACGGTTTCCTGGATGTCCCAGATACCGGTGCTGTTGGCCGGCAACATCAGTGCGTCGCCGGCTTCTATGTGGAGCATTTCCCCGTTGTCGGGGGTGAAGGTGCAGCGTCCCTGGATAAAGTGGCAAAACTCCTGGGCTTTGATCTGCCGGCGCCAGCGCCCGGGCGTGCATTCCCAGATGCCGGTTTCGACGCCGTCGCTACGTTCCACGCTCAAGGTCGAGGCCACCGCGACCGGTGTGCCCAGTGGCACGGCGACGGGCGAGGAGTCCGGCAAATGGGCGCTGAGTGTGTCTTTGAACTGGGTAATGCTCATGTTCATACCTGTGGTGATTGAAACGACTCAGTGCATGAAACCTTCCATGAACCCGGCAACCCCGCTGGCCAGTTTGCGGCGCCACGGGGCGGTATTGGGGTTGGCCAACACCTGGTCCTCATGCACAAAACTGCGGATGATCGCGTTGTAGCCCAGCCAGCGGCAGGGTTCCGGTTCCCAGGCCTTGAGCCCGTCCAGCCGGCCCGGCTGAATCACCCATGGCTGGCGAACCAACGGCGTATCGAGCCCCAGGATCAAGTCCGCCAGGGTGCGGCCACCGAGGTTGCTGGCGCCTACGCCCTCGCCGCCGTAACCACCGGCCAGGGCGATGCCTGCCGCGTGATCGCAGAGCATGTGCGGCTTGAAGCGCCGGGACATGCCCAGGTTGCCGCCCCAGGCGTGGGTGATCCGGACTTTCTTGAGCTGCGGGAACAGTTCGCCGAACAGGTAGCGACGCAGTTCGACTTCGCTGTCGGTGAGATCGAAGTTGTGTCGCAACTTGCCGGCAAACTGATACCCCCCGCGAGCGCCGAACACCAGGCGGTTGTCCTCCGAACGCTGGCCGTAAGTCACTTGCCGGCTGCTCTCGCCGAACGCCTGGCCACGATTCAGGCCGATCTCGTCCCAAGTGCTGGCCGGCAACGGCTCGGTGGCAACGATCAGGCTTTGCACCGGCAACTGATAGCGCCCCAGCGGAGCCAGCGTGGTGGCATACCCTTCCACTGCCGGCACCACCCAGGAGGCGCGCACCGAGGCTTTGTCCGTGCGCAGGCTGCCGGACTGCCAATGGGTGACGGGACTGTTTTCGTAGATCTTGACGCCCATCCGCTCCACCAACCGCGCCAGGCCGCGCACCAGCTTGGCCGGGTGAATCGTGGCAACGTGGGGTGCATAGATGCCGCCATAAGGCTTGGCGATACGGATCTGCTCGGCCAGTTGTTGCGGGCCAAGCCAACGGTAATCGTCGTCGGTCAGGCCCTGGCTGTGAAGTTTGGCCAGGTACGCACGCAGGGTGGCTTCCTGTTCGGGGTAGCGCGCGGCGCAATACAGCACACCACCCTTGCGGTAGTCGCAGTCGATGCCTTCGCGCTCGATCACTTGCGCGACTTCGTCGGGGATGGCGTGCAGCAGGTCGAACGAGGCCCGGCGCTGTTCCGGGGTCAGGCCGGCCAACAGGCGGTCCTCTCCCAGCAGGTTGCCCATCAGCCAGCCGCCGTTACGGCCCGAGGCACCGAACCCGGCGGTTTGCGCCTCGATGATTGCGATTTTCAGCTCGGGCGCCTGGCGCTTCAGGTAATACGCGGTCCAGAGCCCGGTGTAGCCGGCGCCGATGATGGCCACGTTGACGTCCAGGTCCTGCTCCAGGGACGCGCGTGCCAGCAGCGGCTCGTCCAGCTGGTCCATCCATAAACTGATATTGCGCCATGCAGGCATGCCAAGCTCCACCACCACACTTCGATGGCAGTGATCCTAGAGCCTGGCCTCAGGGGCTGTCTTGCGCGCGTGCACGCAGGGAAATTTGTTTGGCGTAGGCCTTGGGCGACTGGCCGGTGTGCTGGCGGAAGCTGCTGTAGAACGCAGACGTCGAATTGAAGCCGGCGGCAAACGCCAGTTCGTCGATGCGGATCGGCGGCGCGGCCATTTCCAGTGCAGCCAGCAAATGCTGGAGGCGTGCCTGGTTGACGTAGCGATAAAAACTTTGCCCCAGCACCTGGTTCAACAGGTAGGAAATCTGGTTGCGGCTGTACCCGCACTCCTTCGCCACCCGTTGCAGGTCCAGTTCGGGGTCCAGATAGGGTTGCTGGCGCTCGAAGTACTGTTGCAGGTCGTTGGCCATGTAGCTCAGTTGCTGCGGCGACAGGCCCAGGCGGCTGACGGTCGGGCGTGTGGTCTCGCGGCGGCTGGCAGACTGCTCGTGGACCAGGGAGGCGTACTCGTTGACCCGCCAGATCAAGCCATCGCGCACGGTAATCGCTTCGCTGGTGCGAAACGACACCAGGCCCTGGCCGCCACGCAAGGTGATGCGGTATTGGATGAACGCGGTGTCGCCGTCGGCGCGGATGCGGTCGGTGTGTTCGATCGCTTCGTCGGCGCCACGGGGCATGCTGGCTTGCAGGTATTCGCGCAGCTCGCCGGCACCCACCACGCGGTTCTGGAAGAAATCGTGGTACTGGATGTCCGGATGGTAGTACGACATCACTCCATCCAGGTCCCGATCCCGCCAGCACAGATGGTGACGCAGTACCAGCTTGGCCGTAGCTTGGGTTTTCTGGGAGTCATCCGGAATGATGTCTTGCATTGAGCGCTCTACGCCGGTGAAAAAAGAGGCAGCTTGCCCAACTGCCCGTACCCGCTCAACGGCCATTTGATATTTCCGACTAATGGCCTTTCGCTTAATACCACGCAGCACGTGACCCATATCAACGTTATTGAAAACAACTGCCGGACGGGACGAAAAAACTCCCATGCCCGATGCGAACGAATGCTATTTTTAGTGCTCACGACGGCCAGGACCAGTGACGGTCATGGCGCCCCTGCAGCGAGCTAAAGGAAGCGCTCAATGAACAAGGTGGGCAACATGAACAAAGTGACATTCCCCAACGCCTGCCAGTTGATGCGCTGGCACTTTCATCCCATGGGCTTTGAGGCGAGCATGGATGCTCCCGGCAGTATGATCGCCCGCCTGTTCGACCGCGCCAGCGGGGAAACCCTGATTGCAATTGCCGGTATCCCTTGCGCCACGGTGATGAACGCTGCTGACGTGGAGCGGATCATCGAGGCGGTTGAGGATGAACTGGAGTCGTTTGTGCCGCCGCTGTCGCTGCGGGCTTGATCTGGCAACGCAGGTATCCTGTGGCGAGGG
>NZ_JACAPH010000023.1:55961-59410 GCF_013385805.1 Pseudomonas sp. C6002
AAGCTCCCTCGCCACAGGATTCAACGTCACCCCTTATGATTTGCTGATGCGCTGGTCGTCAAAAAACGGTTTGTCCCCGGCAACCCGGTCCGAAGCCTTTGGCACATTCACCCCTTGGCCATCCTGGCCGTCGACATACCAATAGCAATGGCTCACCGCCCGGGTAATGCCCACGTAGGCCAGGCGCAGCACTTCGTCTTTCTGCGCGCTGTCGTAAGCTTCGGTATCGCCGTCCTTGCCCAGTCCTGCCATGCGGTAGACCTGGTTCTTGTACGGCGAACTGGTCAAGTGCTGGCAGTCGCCCAGCAGGAATACCGCATCCGCCTGCAAGCCCTTGGCGCTGTGATAAGTCAGTTGCTTGAGTCGGCGGCTGCCGTACGGCAAACTAGAATCCACATTAACTACCGACTGAATATGCTCTTGCATCAATGACTTATCGCTGCTTTTTCGATACAGCATTAACACCGAATCACCCTTTTGATAGTGCGCCAGCAGTTGTTGGCCCAGCGCCGCATCGTCACGGTCACGCACCGTGACCGGCACCAACTCCTTCGCGGTTCCACTGGCCTTGGCTTTCTTGCCGCTGATGGCCGGGGCCGCCCGCACAATGTGCTCGGCAGCATCGATCACGTGCTGATGGCTGCGGTAGTTCTCGCCCAGCATCACCCGGGTGGTCGTGGGTGACGGGAACTCCTTGTTGAACTCCATGAAATACTTGGGCGAACTGCCACGCCAGCCATAGATCGACTGCCAGTCATCGCCCACGCACAACAGCGAAGAGCGCTGGGCCCCGCGCCCCACGTGCATGGCCGGCCCGCGGCTGCGGATCTCCCGCAGGCTGGCCCGGATCCACGAGACGATCTGCGGCGATACGTCCTGGAATTCGTCGATCATCAGGTGCGACATCGGCCGTAGCAGCGGGTCGCTGAGCAACTTCAGGTTCTCCGGGGTGTTTTCGCCAAACAGCGAGAACATCCGGTTGTAGGTCATGACCGGTGGCGACTGGTCCAGCAAGTGATCTTCGAGGGCCTTCCAGAAAATGCTCAGTGCCTCGAAGTAAAAACGGTCTGGATCATCCTTGGCAAAACTCATCTTGCCCACGGCGGTGGGCACATCCAGCCCGAGGTTCTCGATGAACCCGGCGGCGGCAACAAAGCTGTCCAGCAACGGTGCCGAACCCAGCTCGCCCTTGACCTTGTAATCGAAGCCCGGGCCCGCTGTTGCGTCACCTGCCAGGCTGCTTAAAAGCCGCTTGGAAGACTCGTAGCTTTCTAGCCATATCAATGGTTTACGGCAGAAAGCTTGAAACAGGGTTCGCTTTACCGCCCATTCGGCACGTACTGACAGCTTGGACCCGGGTCGACTGACCTGGGCATTTTCCCGCGGGTCGAAGCCCAGTACGACCCAGGCATCCAGTTCGGCAATGTAGCCATGGCAGTGAAACTTCGCGCCGTTGATATCGAACGTCTGGCGATTGGGCTCGATGCCCTTGATCGGCCAGGCGCCGGCACGAAACCACAGGTCTTCGATCACATCGCAGAGTTCTTCATCGCGCTTGGCCGCCAGTTCGGTCACCGCCACGCGTTTTTGCACGTCCGGGTGATCGCGCTCCAGCTCCTTGAGTTGCAGGGCATGGCGCGCCAGCGGGGCGATCAGTTCGCGGAAGCGTTCATGGCGGCCATGCAGCCGGTGATAGCAGGCATTCAGTTGCTGGCGCTGGGCGTCGTTGATCCGCAATTCGAAGGGGTTGCTGTCGGCCTCATCAAAGCCCGCTTCGGTCCGCGCATTGAGGTTCTCGAACGCCTGCAGCCGCTCAAGGCCCGGCAGGCTGCGCACCATTGGCAGGATGCGTGAGTGAAAGGTCCGCACCACCGCTTGCGCTTCTTTCATACCAAGGGGTTGGCCCCACAAGGCGAGAATTTCCATGAGCTTGTTGATGAAGTCCTTGCGCGACTCACGGGTGAAGGTCACCACCGTCATCGAGCTCAGCTCGAAGCCCAGGTAATGGGTCAGCAGCAGGATACGCAGCACCAGCGAGGTGGATTTACCCGCGCCGGCGCCGGCGATCACCGAGGTGGACGGCGTATCGCTGAAAATCATCTTCCATTGCGCCGCACTCGGCTGGCCATGGGCCGGCAGCAGGCGCGCCACATCAGCCTTGATGCGTTTTTTCAATTCGGCGGTCAGCGGCAGGCGCCAATCATCGAACAGATTGTCGTCAACACCCGGCGCAGTGTGCTCATCCGGCCGGAAGTCACGAATCAGCAGGACCTGGCGGCCTTCTTCGATACCATCCGCCTTGCCTTCCTTATAGCCATACTCCACGCCGGCCGTGTGGCCACTGCGAAAGCCGTCGGCCTGGCCATGCAGCCATGAGAAACGGTGCTGTGCCCGCAGGCGCGTCAGGCCGTGACCGAATAATCGGGCGGCGAGCCGTTTCAACAGGGGCATTTCGGCCAGTGGCCGCAGTTCGGGAGGCAGATCGGGGGTGTGTTGCGGCACGCGGACTCCTGCGATGCTTTAACTCGGACAAGAGCCCTATGGTCGCCGCAAATGCCCCACAGTTCCAGCCAATTGCTTTGCGCTCATGCAGTTAGGCGATGAAGTGAAGACAAGTCCTGAGCATCGGCATCGAAGCATTCGATAGGAATCCAGCATTTTTTACGCTTTTTATCGATCTGGCGCTGCTGGATGATAGCTCCCATCCACAGGAGACGATCATGCTTGAACTTCGACCTTTCAACACCCTGGGCGGCGCCAATCACGGTTGGCTGGACGCTCACCACCACTTTTCGTTTGCCGAATACCATGACCCCAAGCGCATGCACTGGGGCAACCTGCGGGTGTGGAACGATGACCTCATCGCACCGGGCACCGGCTTCCCGCAGCACCCGCACCGGGACATGGAAATCATCACCTATGTGCGTGAGGGCGCCATCAGCCATGCCGACAACCTGGGCAACCAGGGCCGCACCGAGGCCGGCGACGTCCAGGTAATGAGCGCCGGCACCGGGATCGCCCACAGCGAGTACAACCTGGAAGCTACGCCGACCAAGATTTTCCAGATCTGGATCATACCCAATGAGGCCGGTTTGCCGCCGTCGTGGGGCGCGAAGCCGTTTCCGAAAGGTGACCGCGAAGGGTTTGTGACCCTGGCCAGTGGCAAGGCCGGAGACAGCGAAAGCCTGCGGATTCGGGCCGATGCACGCTTGGTAGCGGCAAACCTGAAAGCCGGTGAAAGTGCCGAGTATCGGCTGGACAACGGACGCCGGGCGTACCTGGTACCGGCCACCGGGGTGATTGAAGTCAATGGCTTGCGTGCACAAGCTCGAGACGGTGTGGCGGTTGAGGATGAGCAGGTACTGCGGGTGACAGCGGTTGAGGACAGCGAGATCGTGTTGGTCGACCTCGCCTGACCGAGCTTGAATGTGGCAAGGGAGCTTGCTCCC
>NZ_JACAPH010000023.1:59430-83602 GCF_013385805.1 Pseudomonas sp. C6002
GCTCCCTCGCCACAGGTTAATCAGTCATAGGTTGGGTATCAGTTAGCCGAGATCGCCCCGTCCACCAACACCTGGGCCTCTTCCACCAGTTGCTTGAGGTGATCTTCGCCGATAAAGCTCTCGGCGTAGATCTTGTAGATGTCCTCGGTGCCCGATGGCCGTGCGGCGAACCAGCCGTTTTCAGTCATGACTTTCAGCCCGCCGATCGCCTGGTCATTGCCCGGCGCGTGGCTGAGGATCTGCTGGATGCTTTCCCCGGCCAACTGCGTGGACGTCACCTGGTCTGGCGACAGCTTGCCCAACAAGGCCTTCTGCGCCGGAGTCGCCTTGGCATCCACACGAATGGCGAACGGCTCACCCAGTGCATCGGTCAGCCCGCGATAAATCTGGCTTGGGTCCTGGCCTTTGCGCGAGGTCATTTCCGCCGCCAGCAGCGCCGGGATCAAACCGTCCTTGTCAGTGCTCCACACGCTGCCGTCCTTGCGCAGGAACGAGGCGCCGGCACTTTCTTCGCCACCAAAACCCAGCGAACCGTCGAACAGGCCATCGGCAAACCACTTGAAGCCCACCGGCACTTCGTACAGGCGACGGCCAATGCGCTTGGCCACGCGATCAATCAAGCCGCTGCTGACCACGGTCTTGCCCACCGCAGCATCAGCGCACCATTCGGGGCGGTTCTGGAACAGGTAGTCGATGGACACGGCCAAGTAGTTGTTCGGCGCCAGCAAGCCACCGGACGGCGTCACGATGCCATGGCGGTCGTGGTCCGGGTCGCAGGCGAAGGCCACGTCATAACGGTCCTTGAGGCCGATCAACCCCTGCATGGCGTAGCTGGAGGACGGGTCCATGCGGATCTGGCCGTCCCAGTCGACGCTCATGAAGCGGAAGGTCGAATCCACTTCGGTGTTCACCACGTCGAGGTTCAGGCGGTGATGCTCGGCGATGGCCGACCAGTAGCGCACCCCTGCTCCGCCCAGCGGATCGACGCCCAGGCGCAAGCCAGCGTTGCGGATGGCATCGAAGTCGATGACGTTGACCAGGTCGGCCACGTAGGTGTTGAGGTAGTCGTGGCGATGAGTGGTGTCGGCCTTCAGCGCCTGGGCATGGGTGATGCGCTTGACCCCGGCCAGCTTATTGGCCAGCAGTTCGTTAGCCTTGGCTTCGATCCACTTGGTGATGTGGGTGTCGGCCGGGCCGCCGTTGGGCGGGTTGTACTTGTAGCCGCCGCTTTGTGGCGGGTTGTGGGACGGCGTGATCACGATGCCGTCGGCCAAACCACTGGTGCGGCCGCGGTTGTAGCAAATGATGGCGTGGGAAATCGCCGGTGTCGGGGTGTACTCATCGCCTTCGGCGAGCATCACGTGCACGCCATTGGCGGCCAGCACTTCCAGCGCACTGGCGCCGGCCGGGGTGGACAACGCGTGGGTGTCGAGGCCGACAAACAGCGGGCCGTTGATGCCCTGGGCTTCACGGTACAGGCAAATGGCCTGGCTGATGGCAAGCACGTGCCATTCATTGAAGCTGAGGTCGAACGAGCTGCCGCGGTGCCCGGAGGTACCAAAGGCGACGCGCTGGGTGGAGATCGCTGCATCAGGCTGGCCGGTGTAATAGGCCGTTACCAGTCGCGGGATGTCTACCAGCAACTGAGCTGGTGCCGGCTTGCCCGCAAAAGGACTGAGAGTCATGCATAAACCTCTGAAAGAGAAGGATTCGGAAAAAAGTGCAGTTTACTGGGACTTGGACTGCTCCGCGACGTTATAAATCCTACAGCAATCAGCGAAATTTCATTCAGCGCCGGTCTGTGCCTGCCTGAGCGCCAGAGCCAGCTCATCCAGGGCATTCTCCAGGTTATGGGCGCCGTCAACGGCATGGCTCAGCCGCAGATGCTGGCAGTGCAGGCCACTGAGGCTGAACAACTCCCCCGGCGCAATCACCACCTGCCGGGTGAGCAGGCGCTGGAACACCTGGCGCATATCCACCGGGGCCTCTGAGCGCAACCAGAAGGTCGCGCCAGCGGCGGGCATTCGGTAGCTCACCTGGTTGCCCAGATGCGTGTCCAGCCGCAGGCCCATGAGCCGGGCCTGCTCTTTGAGTTGCGGGCGCAACTCCCGCAGATGCTGGTCTATGCGCCCGCTTTGATAGAGCCGCGCAATCGCGCGCTGGCGGATAGAGGACAACCGGAATGCGCGCAACAGGAACTGGCGCTGCAGCTCGCCGCTGAGGTGGCGCGACAGCAAATAGCCAAACGGCGCTTCCGGCCCGAGCATCTTCTCGAACGTGGAAAACACCATCAGCCGCTCGGGATTGGCCAGGTCCCGTAACGCGGTGATTGGCTGCCCGAAGCCGAGGTCACCATGGCTGTCATTTTCTAACAACCAACAGCCATGCTGGTCCAGCAATCGCACTAGCTGCAGGCGGTCATGGGTGGACAGGACTACGCCGGACGGCAGGCTGACACCGGATGACAGCAACGCCAGCTGCACCGGCTCGGTGCTGAGCAAGTGCTCGAACAACGCCAGGTCCAGGCCGTCGTCCGCCGTGAATGGCAATTCGAGAACCCTCACGCCTGCCCCCTGCAACAACCGCAGGATCAGCCAGTCACACGGGGATTCGACGATGATCGCAGCGCCCTTGAGACCCAGCACCTCGATCAGGATTTCCAGTACCCCGCGCAAGTCGGCGCCGATGTATACCTCGTCCGCCTGCCAGCAACGGGTTGGCGACGAGGTATAGCGCGCCGCGAGCGTCGCCCGCAGTTCCCACACACCACAGGGCTGCGACCATGGCTGCAGATGATGCGGGTAATGCCGCAACAGTTCGCGCTCGAGCAGCAACAGCGCTGCGTCCAGTGACGCCGCAAGTGCCGGCTCATCGGCGCTGAGCACGCGCATTCCCGGGCGTCGCGCACTGGCATAGAGGCGCTCCAGCAGGTCGCCACCGCTGCTGCCTGGCGGTTTATTCAATACCGGCCAGGCGTAGTAGCCCGACTTGGGCACCGAGTACACCCGGCCCTCCTTCTCGAGCAACGAGTAAGCGTATTGAATGGTCGAGATCGACACATTCAGGCGCTCCGCCAGCTGCCGCAATGATGGCAGTTTTACCCGGGCATCCGTGCCCACCTCGCCGATGAGGTTGATCATGTAGCGATACACCGCCTGGTAGGCGAAGTCGGTTTGCCGGTCGTCCCTGAGGTTCATCGCTGGTCACCCGCCGCCACCCGCTTAACGCCCCGCCAGTTGGTAGGCTGCCAGGGCGGGCGCACCTTGCTGTGGCGTCTCGGCCATGCCCGGCACGCCGGTGGCTGGCCGCTTGCGATAGAGATGTTGCAGCAGGTCGATCGGCAACCCGCTGGTGTCGATGGCCCATTGCACCAGCATCTCGGCCACCGGCTTGCCTTGCAGCGCCTTGTGCAGCTCGGGGAGCGCCACCAGCATGCCGGGGTGGCATTGGCGCAAAAAGCTTTCGAGACGCTCGCCGTGACGGATAAACGGCGAAAACATCAGGCAGTTCAGTTGGCTTTCATCCAATCCGAACAGCGCCTGGGCGTAGTCGGCCGCCAGCGCTCGACCATCCTGGGTCGCTGCCTGGGCAATCAGGTGTTCGGGAATCTGCTTGCGCCGCATGAACAGCGCGGCCTGCTGCATGAAGCCCTGTGCGCCCTCCTCGTAATCCAGTTCCCGCAGGCACTCGGCCTGCAGGCCCCGCAGATGGGCCATCAGCAACGGGTTCGCATAGCTCGCGTGGCTGAAATGAAAGCCAAACTCGTCCGGTTCATAGCCCATGAACTGACGCAACAGCGGCCCGGAGGAGTATTCGGCCGCGTCCTTAAGGTCGGCAGCGCCGATATAGGCCAAGTGGCGATGGTTGTCCGTGTCGGACTTATCGGCGACGGCGTAGCGCTCGCCGTAAAGGTCGCAGTAATAGGCGTTGCTCCACTCATCCATGCGCGCGAACAGTCCGCTGAGCACCAGAGGCTGGCGCGGCGGGACCTCTGCACCGCTCGCCAGCGCAGCCTTCTTCAGCCACGCCAGGTACTCCCGCTGCTTGCGCGCGGAGTCACCGCTGACCAGCGCGTGCACGCCCCCATTGCAGGTGGTGACGCGCTGGTAAAAGTCACCGAGGGCCAGGTAGGCGTCGTTGCACAGGGTTTGGCGAAGATCTCCCGAGGTCAGGTGCCCCACCATCAGCATATTGCGCCGGCTGGTGTCGCGCGCCGCACTGGAGGCCGGCCGCAGGTGGTTGAACGGCAAGACTTCCTGATTCTCGACCATCAGCAATTCGACACGCGCATCGTCATGCAGGAACAGCGCGCTGTAGCCGCGGTGCAGCGTGTCCAGGGCATTTTGCGACATGCCGGCATGGCGCAGGGTCGCGACCCGCAGTTGAAACGTCCGCGGCGCCCGGCCTGCAAGCGTCAGCTGGGCTGCCCGCAACAACGCCAGGACATAGCTGCTGCCGGCGCCTGCGCCGTGAGCGACCAGCACCTTGTATTCACCGATCCGCTCCATGCCGCCTGCCGCTACCACGATTCGTTGAATCAATAACTGGAGCGAGGTACGTTCTGTTCGAGAGAAATGCCCTATCAAGCGTTGCAATACTTGTTGATAGACATAGTTCATGGCTTGTTCGTGAATAGCGCTCATAGTTCTACTACCTGAGTTGAAATATCAGTTTCGGGCAATCGTTGACGGCATTTGCCTGACCTGTTGTTTCTGTAGGGGCGTTACAACATGTGACATTCAATGGAGATTAGCACCGGGCCCTACCTGCCAAGCCGGCCTTTGGGGGCTTCCAGTCCCGAAAAGGCGCCAAGCCAAGGGGCACGCAGCCCAAACCGAAAGTCTTAGGAACGCTCTGACAACTTCCTACGCTGCTTTAACTTACAAACTAGAGAAGCATCCGACATAACCCACTTCAATATTGATGTTCCGGCAAAACAGCCATGGGAAACATTATTGGGCTTGACGGATGTACGGGGTGATTTCATATATTCAATCATTGCTCAATCCTTGAGATAAAAGTGACGGGGCAATTATCGGCACTTGAATAATGATTAACAGATACAGAACGCCGGCTAAAACCGGTTCAGATGGGGGCTTGCATGGGGTATCGAGTGTGCAAACACGACAACGCCGCGCTGGGATTCAGGGCGGCGTCAGGGGCATACATCTGGTTTATCGGGCTGAAGTGCTGAAATCCCGATTCAAGCGGTGGGCAGGTTAAGTCCTGTCAAATGGCGCATTTGCCCCATGCGCCCAGGGGGCAGGAATACTCGCTTGAGAATATTCCCACAGATCAAACAGTTTCTACCTGCAAGGCAACCCGTTCACGGCACGGACATTCGTCCATATAGCGGTGCGCTTCAACGAACTGGCTGAACGGAAATACCGTGGTTTTCAGCGGTACCAGCACCTTGTCGGCGGTCAGTTGGTTGATGTCACGCAAGGCTCGCTGCAAGGCCACATGGTCCTGGATGATGCCCAGTTCCGGTTTGCCGGTGAAGTTGCCGATGCAGTGCACAAAGAACTGAATGTTCTTCTGGAACGCCGCACAGGCCGGGAATGGCGTCTGGTTGCCACCTTGCAGGCCGTACAGCACCAGGCTGCCACGCGGCGCCAGCACATCACCCAGCAACGACATCTGCGGGCCACCCAAGCCATCGAACACCACGTCTACGCCGCGGTTGTCGGTGAACTTGTTGACTTGCATCAGCAGGTCCTGTTCTTCGGTAACGATCACCTTTTCCGCCCCGAGGGACAGCAGGTATTCGCGCTCATCACTGGTCTTGGTGGCGGCAATCACCCGCACCCCCAGGGCTTTGCCCAGCTGCACAAACGATGGGCCGGCACAGTGGCTGGCGTCCGTTACCAGGGCGAATTGCCCGGGTTTGACCCGCGCCAGGTCCATGTACGCAAAGTAGGCAATCAGCAACGGCGTGTAGTGCACGCTGGCTTCGATCGGGCTCAGGACATCCGGGTAGCGGGTCAGGGCCGAGCGCGGCAGGACGATCTGTTCGCCGTACACCGGGTAGTCATTCGGGCTCTCGGCCGGGAAGCTGGCGACCTTGTCACCCACCGCCAGGTCGTCGACACCCTCGCCAACGGCCACCACCACGCCGGCCATTTCATGGCCAAGGCCGGAAGGCAAGCGGGCATGGGACGACGCCAGGTTCTGGCGCCACAGAATGTCGTACCAGCTGATGCCAATCGCCTCGACGCGCACCTGCACTTCGCCCGGTGCGGGCTTAGCGGCTGCATGCTCTTCGCATTTGAGCACCTCGGCCGGACCAAACTTGTGAAAACGGATCGTGCGGGACATCGCAAACCTCGTCAAAGTAACCTCTATTGCCATGAACTCTATCTGGGCTTTCGGGGCAAGACCACCGGTCGCCGTTAATAGTCGACATGCCTGTCATTGATTCCGCACATACGGAAAAGGTGCCAAGCCATGTAGGAAAACTGAATTAGCCGGTGCAGAGTACCAGCCTTTCCCCGTAAGATTCATGCCGGTCATTGTTCTTATATGACCGCTCCCGTCAAGTTTACTGACGCCGCCTGGGACACAAGATGAACCGTAACGACCTGCGTCGTGTCGACCTCAACCTGTTGATCGTATTCGAAACCTTGATGCATGAGCGCAGTGTGACCCGCGCTGCCGAGAAACTGTTCCTTGGCCAGCCGGCCATCAGCGCAGCCCTGTCACGCCTGCGCGGCCTGTTCGACGACCCGTTGTTCGTGCGTACCGGACGCAGCATGGAGCCCTCGGCCCGTGCGGTAGAAATCTTCGCCCTGCTCTCCCCGGCCCTGGACTCGATTTCCACGGCCGTCAGCCGCGCCTCCGAATTCGACCCGGCCACCAGCACCGCGGTATTCCGCATCGGCCTGTCGGACGACGTCGAATTCGCCCTGCTGCCGCTGCTGCTCAAGCGCCTGCGGGCCGAAGCCCCCGGCATCGTGCTGGTAGTGCGCCGCGTCAACTACATCCTGATGCCCGGCCTGCTGGCCTCCGGCGAAATCTCCATCGGCGTGAGCTACACCACCGATTTGCCAGCCAACGCCAAACGCAAAGTCCTGCGCCGCAGCAAGCCGATGCTGTTGCGAGCCGACAGCATGCCGGGCTCCATGAGCCTGGATGACTTCTGCGCCCGGCCCCATGCCCTGGTGTCGTTTGCCGGGGATTTGAGCGGGTTTCTGGATGAAGAACTGGAAAAACTGGGCCGCAAGCGCCACGTAGTCCTGGCTGTGCCGCAGTTCAATGGGCTCGGGACATTGCTGGCGGGCACCGATATTGTCGCGACCGTGCCGGACTATGCCGCTGAAGCGTTGACTTCAGCGGGTGGCTTGCGGGCTGAGGAGCCGCCACTGCCGGTGCGCACATTTGAATTGCACATGGCGTGGCGTGGGTCACAGGACAATGATCCGGGGGAACGGTGGTTAAGGTCGCGGATTCAGATGTTTTTTGGCGACCCGGACAGCCTATAAAGCAACAGCACCGCCGGGCATCACACCGAACTCGTCACTTCGCTCTGAACAGATTGCAATTCCCCGGGAACCGGCTCATCGCTGGCGATCGGCCTTGGGCCTTGAATCACGGCCAGGCGCCCGATGCTCGGCGAGCTTTTTTTGCTCTTGTTTGAATTGCTGTTGCCAGCGGGCCAGCGCCTCAGCCCCGTCCGATGCCTGCACCGCCATTGGCACAGACACGATCATCCCGAAAAGCGTCCAGATAAGGAGTTGCTTCATTTCATCTCACCTTCGTTGTTTTAGCTGAAACGGGTTCGGATATCGGCACGCTGGTATTGGTCGAGCAACCACGCCAAATCCCGGTAACAAGCAGCCAGGTCGCGGGCACCAAGGCGGATCAGTGATCTCGACGTACGCCGGGCCTGGGCCGCGCTGATCGCTGAATCGAAGGCATATCTGGCAATACGCCGATCGCCCGCTTGCACACACCTGGCGATTGATGAATCAGGCTTCAGGTCGCGTGTCTTGCGGTGCAGCAACCTTAACTGTCGACCCAGTTGAAGCGAGACGGCACCGGCCTCATCGGCGCCCGACAGCGCTTGCAGGGCAACCATCCGGTGCTGTTGCGTGGCCTGCCACTTCAGAAGATCCATGCGGTGCCCGTGACGCAGTAACCGGCGTGTGTCCTTGTGCAGCGCGGTCCTCAGGACGGCGGCGTGGCTGGCGGGTTTCCCCGGCAGCAACTGGAAGGCCAGCAGGCAGATAGCAAGCGTCACCATCCAGGCCAGGGCTTGATTCGCGAAGTCAGCGAAGTCGTATTGGGCGGTCCCGGCGGTGCCGACCAGGGTATTGAACGTAATCAGGTAGGCGACGCCTTGCAGGGCATGGCGCGGCCGGGTCGTGGCATGAATCCCGACCGCCCAGAACGCAACCAGCAGCACCGTGAGCAACCCGAACCCGCTGATGTGCGGCAACAGCAGGAACTTGCACCCCGCCGCTGCCAGGATTGCGTAGAAGGTTCCCCTGGCAAGGCTCGCAATGCCTTGCTCGGGCGCCGCGCTGGTGGCCAGCAAGGTGCAGAACGGACCCAGTACGGCCAGCAAGGTTGGCCCCTGGTCCCAGCCGGTGAGGTACCAGACAGCACCGGTCGCCAGCGTGGCCAGCAACGCTCGCACACCGTTACGCAGTGCAGCGCCGTAGTGTCGGTGAAACCCCACGGCGCGGGCCGGCGGCAGGGGCGCGCGCTCAAGGCAGGCAAAACTCGACAAGGCGCTGGCCAGTTCGGCCAATGGTTCATTCAGACGCCGCTGGCTCGCGCCTGGTTCAAGGCTGGCTTGCAGCTCCCGGACACGATCGGCCGCCACGCAAAACCCGGGCATGGCTTCAGCCAGCCGGCGCAACTGTGCGCCGATTCCAGCGTGCGAAGGTATCGCACATTCGTCGAGCACCACGGCATGCAGATACGCAAGTCCTGCCTGCAGGGTCGCCAGCCTGGCGCGGATCAGCACCGACTCGCCCCGACCAATCCCGAGAAGGTCGTCCACTTTGCTGATATCGATGGCCAGCGGGTCCTGCGCACGCGCCGGCCCGCCGTCAAACCGCACGGCCAATAACCGCAGGGTGCGCGACGAGACGTCGCGAAGTGCCATGGTCAGTGTGCGCTCGACGGTCTTGCGGCTGAATAATGTGGCCACCAGGCTCAGGCTCAACACCCCCAGAACAACGGTCGTGCCCCGTCCGACGATATGTTCGAAACCTTGCTGCGGCGCGACGATGGCGGGCCCCAGGGCCAGGCAAACGGTGTAGCCGGCGACCACCGCCGCCGTGGCCTGGTAGTGCCGAAACACGGTCATGGCGCCGACACAAAGGCCCAGCCATACCCCGATCCCGAGGATAAACAGCAGCATTTGCTGGGCGAACAGACTGGTCAGGACCAATGCCACAGCCAACCCCACGAGGGTGCCCAGTGCCCGGTGGAAGCCCTTGCCAACCACTGCCCCCTGCAGCGGATGGATCAGCAACAACACGGTTGAGGCGGCCGAGAACGGCGAATCCAGGTGTAATTGGAACCCCAGCCACAGGGCCAATGAGGCCGCCAAAAGACTACGCAGCACATAGCCCGAGGTAGCAGCTTCCCATGCCCCCAGCATGCGCAGTGCACGGAGCATCACATGAACGCCTGAAGCCATTGCACCAGCCTCCAGCGCGGCGCCGTGCCCTCCTCGGCAACCTCGATGCTGGCGGTCATCCCCGCCGCCAGCTCCACACCGGGCGGCACCTTGTCCAGTTCAATCCGCACGGGCACGCGCTGGGCCAGGCGTATCCAGCTGAACGTAGGCGCCACCTGGGGCAAACCACTGTTACTGCGCAGCTCGTTACCGTCGGCAATGCCCCGACCAATGCTCGCCACATGCCCTTCGAGCAGCGGTGAAAAACCCATCAGCTTGATGGACGTCGCAGCCCCCACCCGAACACCGGCCAGCTTGGTCTCCTCGAAGTAACCGGTGACCCAGAAGCTATGGCTATCGACCACAAAGATATTGGTCTCGCCCGCTGCCGCGTAGTCACCCGGCTGCAGCCGCAACTGGGTCACATAGCCGTCGACCGGCGAACGAATCGTCGTGCGGTCCAGATCCAGCCGCGCATGGGCCAGTTGGCTGCGGGCCGCATCCAGGCGCGCCCTGGCCACCGCCAGGTCCCGGGCTGCGTTGTCGGTTTCCTCCCGCGCAATCGCATCGCCGAGCTGGTTGCGGCGTTTGAGCTGTGCACTGCGCTGCTCGAAAACACTGCGCGCCTCGGCAAGCTCGGCCGTGCGCTGTTGCTGGGCAAGCAAGTAGCTGCTGCGATCGATCTGGTACAGCAACGCGCCCTTGGCGACCCACTGGTTGTCACCCACCAGCAGGTGTTCGACCTGGCCGGACACCTCGGGGGCAATACGGATAACTTGCGCGCTGACACGCCCGTCCCGCGTCCAGGGGGCCAACTCATAGGCACGCCACAGTTGCGTGCAGAACAGCAATGCGGCCAGCCCGAGCACCAGGGTGACGAGGGTCTTGAGGATGTGTTTGATGATCATCGCGCTGCCCTCAAAAGCTCAGAACCAAGGTCGAGAGCACGATCAGCGACACAAAGAAACGCGCCAGGCTGGGGTGCCAGGCCCAATCCAGCCAGCGCCGCAGGGCCCGCTCCAGTAGCCCGTACACCAGGGCTGCAACGCCGACGTAGAGCAAGAACGGAGGAATGTAGAGGTGGGCAATCGTGATTTCGCTGAGCATCGGTTGAATCTCGCAGTCGGCAATCACCTTGATCGCCTTGATGAAGATGGTAGGGACTGCAAGGTCGTGCCGATATTGAGTATGCTGCCAGGATATAATCAATTTCAGACAATCGAGGTGGTGCAACATGGGCGAGATGAAGCTCCAGGGCGTTGATCAATTCGAACTGGACAGTTTTGATCAGCCCGCCGTCGCGTTGATGCTCGGCAGCCAGCGCAACGACACCGAATTCCCCGTGCACAGCCACCGCAAAGGCCAACTGGTGGTGGCGTATCACGGCGGTATCGTGTGTACCGTAGAGGATGGCGTGTGGATGGTGCCGTCGGGCTTCGGCGTGTGGATTCCAGGCGGTATCGCCCACAGCAACCGGGTGACCGCCAACGGCAGGATCGGCTATCTGTTTGTCGAGCCCGGCGCCGCCGCGCTACCGGAGAAATGCTGCACGCTGGTGCTTTCGCCGCTGGTCCTGGCGTTGATCCTGCACCTGAGTGCCCAGCCCCAGGATTATCCGCCTGCCTCTGCCAATTCGCGCGTGGCGAGCGTGCTCCTTGAACAACTGGAACTGGCTCCTTCGGAGCAGTTGTACCTGCCGCTCCCCGCTGCTACGCAGTTGCGCTTCATCGCCCGCGGCCTGGCCCAGGACCCGTCAAACCGTTGCACCATGGCCCAGTGGGCACGCCAGGTGGCCATGAGCGAGCGCTCCCTGGCCCGCCTGGTCAAGAGCGAAACGGGCCTGACTTTTGGCCAATGGCGCAAACAATGGCAAATCATCGTGGCCTTGCAGAGCCTGGCCGAGGGCGAGTCGGTGCAACGAACCGCCGAGGCGCTGGGGTACGAGTCGGTCAGTTCGTTCATCAGCATGTTTCGCAAGACACTGGGCTCGTCGCCGGCGCGCTACATTCGCCGTACGGCAACGCGCTAGCCTCAAGGTGCCTCAATCACTGCCAACTGCTCCGCCAACAACCCCGGCAATCGCGCCTGCAAAAACCCGACCCACGTCCGCACCTTGGCATCCAGAAAGCGCCTTGATGGATACACCGCGAAAATGCTCCGCTCCCGTAGCCGATATCCGGGCAACAGCCGCACCAACGAGCCCTCGCGCAGCGCCGGGTTGGCGCTGAAGAACGGCAACAAGCTGATGCCCATTCCTTCCTGCGTCGCCTTGACCATCGCATCCGCGACATTGGTCCTGAAGGTGTCACCCGGCGAAATCGCAATCTCGCCCTCTTGCCCTTTGAACAACCACGCATCCTCCTGGAAATCCTGCAGATGCAACCGTCGATGCTGCATCAACTGCTGCGGATGCTCGGGCACGCCGTACCGGGCCAGATACCCCGGTGCCGCACAGGGCACACTGAACAACTGCCCGATCGTCTGGCTGACCAGCGCCGAATCCGGCAACGAATGGGCGATGGAGATCACCACGTCGTGACCCTCTTCAAGCGGGTCCGGGTTGTGCTGGGACAGGGTCAACTCGATGGACACGTCCGGGTATTGCTCGCTGTAGCGGGCAATCAGCGGCGTGATCAGCACCCCCAACCCGCTCATGCAATGCACCCGCAATCGCCCGCGCGGGTTGAGGTGCGCGCCGCTGGCTTCTGCCGTGGCTTCCCTGACGTCTTCAAGAATGTCGCGACAGCGCAACAGAAAGCGCTCGCCCGAATCGGTAAGGCCCAGGCGCCGGGTGGTGCGTTGCAACAGGCGGGTCTGCAGGTGTTTTTCCAGCTCGCAGATCAACCGTGATACGTGTGCCCCGGACAGGTCCAGCGCCTCGGCCGCTGCGGCAAAGCTGCCAGTGTCGACAACCCGGGCAAACACCCGCATGCCATTGAGCAAATCCATCAACATTGCCCCTCGATTGCTACGTGATACGTACGAGTCATTCACCTGTTCCTGTCTTTATCCCGCTGCGGCAATCACTAAAATGAACCCTACTCACAGAGGAACTCATCATGAATATCAAATGGCTCAGCCTGCTCCTGTTTTTCACCGCCGCCGGCGCCATAGCGGCCGGCAGCAATGAAGCGCTGGATATCCAACACGTTGTTTCAATCACGCCCGTGCCGGGCAGTTGCCAGGTAGAACCGGCGACCATGGTGTATCTCGACAGCCAGGGCGCCAGCCATACCGTCCACTACCAGGTCATGGGCACGTGCCAGGGCGGGGTTTAAAGCAGCTTCCAGGTGTAACTGAGGATCAGCCGGTTCTCGTCGATGTCGCTGCGGTAGTTTGAACGGGCCATGACATTGCGCACCCGAATGCCCAGGCCGCTCAATGTGCCGCTTTGCACCACATAGCCGATATCCAGGTCGCGCTCGCGATCCTTGCCTTCATAACCCGCGCCGGTGGTCACGTTGTTACCGGTGATATAACGCACGGTGGTGGTCAGCCCCGGAATGCCCAGCGCCACGAAGTCATAGTCGTACCGCACTTGCCAGGAGCGCTCGTCGGTGTAGGCAAACTCGTAGGTGGGTACTTCGTTGCCCAGCGGCGTGATGTTGGCGAAGACCCGCGGGAAGGCACTGTCGCCGTACATGGCTTGATAACCGACGTAGAAGATATGGCCGCCATGCTTGGCCGACAGCAGCGAGAAAAACGCCTGGTTGTCGATCTTGCCGAGCAGTTTGTCGCCGTCTTCCCGGGCATCGTAGTAGCCGAGGTTGGCGCCGAGCGTCCACTCGCCCATTGGCTGGCTGTGCTTGAGGCCGACAAAGTCCTGGCGGTAGATGTCCTTGAGTTGGCCATGCCAGTAGCTGACGCTGGTGCGGTTGGTGTTGAAGGCGTAGTCGCCGCCGACGTAGTTGAACCCATCACTTTCAGCGCCGCGTTGCGGCACATGGCCGAGCATGGCGATCATTTTCTCGTCGCCGGCTTCGTTGCGCAGGCGGGTGGTGGTCAAGTGCCCGGCCTGCAGCGCAAGGCCGGCGATTTCGCCGGAGCTGACACTCACGCCCTGATAGCTCGGCGGCAGCAAGCGGATATCGCTGAAGGCCAGCACCGGCAGGTTCGGTTGCAGTTCGCCGACCTTCAATTCGGTCCTGGAAAACCTGGCCTTGAAGGTCAGGCCCAAACGGCTGTAATCATGCGGGGCGCTGCCGTCGCCCTTGACCGGGAGCAGGCCGGTATTGGTGCGGTCCGGGCTGCTGTCGAGCTTGAGGCCGAGGGTGCCCAGGGCATCCAGGCCAAAGCCCACGGGCCCCGGGGTATAGCCGGATTTATAGGTCAGGATAAAACCCTGGCCCCACTCCTCTGCCTTTGATTGCTTGTTGGCGCCGACGATGTCCGAGAAATCGCGGCTGAAGTAATAGTTGCGCGCCTGCAAGGTGGCGGTGGAGTCCTCGAAAAACCCGCCCTCGGCCGCCGTCGCCGCAAGCGGCACGCCCAACAGGGATAGCCAGATACGTTGTGTGTTCATGTCGTTGCTCTTAGTTATTGTTATCGACAGTTACTGCGCCGGGGCGGCGATCACCTCCTGCCGGCCCCGACGTTCATTCAGCGCATACGCCGTCATTGCCAGCACGGCGATGGCCCCGGGGATGGCAAAGGCCATGAAGTTCAGGTGCAGCGGCAGTTCAATCCCCATCAGCACGCCGCCCAGCAGCGGGCCGACGATGGCGCCGGTACGACCGATACCGGAAGCCCAGCCCAGGCCGGTGGCTCGAATGTTCAAGCCATAGAGTTGTGCGGCGCCGGCGTACAGCAGGATTTGCGTGCCGATGGTGGTGGCGCCGGCAAAAAAGATCAGCAGGTACAGGACCGGCATCGGGCTCTTGATACCCAGCAGGCTGATGGAGAGCAGCGCGGCGATAAAGAAACCGATCACCACCTTCACCAGGTTAAGCCGGTCACACAGCCAGCCACCGACAAGCGCCCCGGCGATGCCGCCAAAATTCAGCGCCAGCAGGAACGACAGGCTCGATCCCAGGCTGTAACCGGCACCCGCCATCAGTTTGGGCAGCCAGGAACTCAGGGCGTAGACCATCAACAGGCAGCAGAAAAACGCGATCCAGATCGCCGCCGTCCTCAAGGCCAGGCCGTGGCGGAACAACTCCAGCACCGAAGCGCCCTTGCCTTTACCGGCGCTGACGAGCAGTTGGTCTTGCGGGTCGATCCGGGTCTGCGGCGACAGGCGCTTGAGCAGCTCACGCGCCTGTTCATTGCGGCCCTGGCGAATCAGGAACCCGATGGACTCAGGCAGCCAGTACACAATCAACGGCATCAGCAGCAGCGGGATCGCCGCGGCGAAGAACATGGACGACCAGCCAAAACGCGGCAGCATGAAAATCCCCACGCCGGCCGACAGCATGCCGCCCAGCGAGTACCCGCCAAACATCACCGCCATCAGGATGCTGCGCATTTTCTTCGGTGCGTATTCGGTAATCAGTGCGGCCGCATTGGGCATCAGGCCGCCACAGCCGAGCCCGGCAATAAACCGGCAGATTCCGAACTCAGTCGGGTTGCTGGCAAAACCGTTAATCACCGTGGCGACGCTGAACAAGGCAAAGCAGATGGCGATGCCTTTGCGGCGACCGAACTTGTCGGCCAGGCTGCCGAAGACCAGCGCGCCGAACATCATCCCGAACAGCGCATAACTGCCCAGAGCGCCGGCCTGCAGGGGCGATAGTCCCCATTCCTTCATGATCGACGGCAAGACCACGCCGTAGATGAACAAGTCATAACCGTCAAAGATCAACAGCACAGCACACAGGCTGACCACCAGCCAGTGGAAACGATTGAAATGGGCATTATCGATAATCGAATTGACGTCATGGGTACGCATGGCAGTGCTCTCATTATTGTTGTTGTGAGTCAGTGTCTGCAGGTACGGCGCTGGGTCAGCCGAGGTCGCCGCCTCCTACCGGCAAGGTGACGCCCGTGATGTAGGAGGCCTCATCAGAGGCCAGAAACAGAATCGCGCCGGCTTGTTCGTCGATGCTGCCGTAGCGCTTCATCGGGCTGCTGTCGAGGGTCTGGTCGACGATCTGCTGGTACCAGACGCGCTCCTGGTCGCTCTGGGGCTGGCTGTTGCGCGGGATCCGCCGCGGTGGCGCCTCGGTGCCACCGGGTGCGGTGGCGTTGACCCGAATGCCGCTGCCGGCGGTCTCCAGGGCCAGGCACGCGGTCAAGGCGTTGACGCCGCCCTTGGCCGCGCCATACGGCACACGGTTCACTCCGCGCGTGGCCACGGACGAGACATTGACGATGGCACCGCTGCCCTGCTCCAGCATGTAGGGCAACACGCAATGGCAGCACCACAGGGTCGGGAACAGCGAACGGCGCACCTCGGCTTCGATTTCGTTCTCGGCGTAGTGCTCGAAGGGCTTGGCCCAGATGGTCCCGCCGACGTTGTTGACCAGGATGTCGATACGCCCGAACCGTGCCTTGGCAGCGGCCATCACACGGGCACATTCGGCATGCTGCTCCAGGTCGGCGGTGAGGATCAGCGCCCGCTCATGCTGCAATTCATGCACGAGTTCCGAGCGATCGACGGCCACCAGCCAGGCGCCCTCTTCCAGCAAACGCTCGGCAACCCGCCGGCCGATGCCCTGGGCGGCGCCGGTCACCAGCGCAACCTGGGTGTTGAAACGTGGAGTCATGGGGGATTCCTCAGGCGGCGTCGCCGGTGACGATGGCGTTGGGGGTGAACTTCTCGTAGTGGAAGCTGGCGGGGGTGACGCCCTGGTTCTTGAAGTGCTGGCGTACCGCGTCGACCATCGGTGGCGGCCCGCACAGGTACACATCCACGTCGCCATCGTTCAGCACGTCAGCGGCCATGTGCTGGGTGACATACCCCTGCCGGGGGTGCGCGGTCTGGGGGTCGGCCACGCAGGTGACAAAACCGAAGTTGGGCAGGCGTTGGGCGAACGCCTCCAGCGCCTCGACCATCACCAGGTCCTGGTCCCGCGTCACGCCGTAGATCAGCGTGACCGGCCGGGTTTCCTCGCGCTCGGCCAACACTTCAAGCATCGACAGGAACGGCGCCAGCCCCGTACCACCTGCCAGCAACAGCAGTGGCCGCGCCACTTCGCGCAGGTAGAAACTGCCCAGCGGCCCGGTCATCGGCACCGCGTCGCCCGGCTGGGCACGCTCCAGCCAGCCACTCATCAACCCGCCGGGCACATGCTTGATCAGGAAGCTCGCGCGTTTGTCGCCGGGGCGACTGCTGAAGGAATACGCGCGGGTCTGCCCACTGTCGGGCACGCCGATATTCACGTATTGCCCCGGCAGGAACACCGGCGCCTGATCCAGTTCGAAGCTGACTTCCAATGCTGCATCGGCATGCCGGGTAATACTCGCCACCGTCGCGGTAAATTGCGCGGTGCCGGTCTTGCAGGCACCGGAAGGCACCGGCACGGCAATCACGCAGTCCGACTGCGGCACCATCTGGCAGGTGAGCACCTGGCGCTCAGCGGCTTCATCCTCGCTCAGGGCGTCTTCGATGTAGTCGTCGCCCAAGTCATAAACGCCGGTTTCACAGCGACATTTGCAGGTGCCGCACACACCGTCGGAGCAGTCCATGGGCAGGTTGATACGTTGGCGAAAGGCCGCGTCGAGGACCTTTTCACCCACCTTGCAGTCGATGAAACGGGTTACCCCGTCCTCGAAGTTCAGGGCAATGGAGTACGTCATGGGCGTGTCCTCAGATGTGGTAGATATCGATGACCTGATGGATGTAGTCGTTTTTCAGCACCACCTTCTTGCGCGTGATCAGCGGCTGTTCAGCGCGGATGTCGAGGCGATAGAACGAGGTACCGAAGTACGTATCCGTGGTCTTGTAGCGATGGCTGAGGGTTTGCCAGTTGAAACGCAACTCCACGTGCTGCCCGTCGTCGGCCAGCACTTCGAGGTTGGTGATCAGGTGCGCGGTGCGCGGCTCCGGGGTGCTGGCGCTGGAGCGCTCGGTCTTGATCCGGAACACCCGGTCTTCCAGGCCGTCGCGGCTGGGGTAATAGATCAGCGAGATTTCGCTCTGGGGGTCTTCGGTCAGCGTGTCGTGGTCGTCCCAGGCCGGCATCCAGTACTCGACCCTGGGTGAATAGCATTCGAGCCACTCATCCCACTGGCGGTCATCCAGCAGGCGGGCTTCGCGGTACAGAAAGTCCAGCAGGCGGTCACGGGAAGCACTCATGCCAGCACCTCCTTGTCCGTCGCGATCAAGCCTTGCTGCTCCCGTTCGATAGCGCGTTGCAGGTTCTGGGCCCAGTGGGCGTGCTGGCGCACGAACAGGCCTTCGTCCTCGGTCTTGACGCCACTGAGCTGCGGATTCATGCCCATGGCCCGGGCGTTTTCGTCAGGGCCTTCGACCCACTGTTTGGCGCCGCGGCTGAGGTCATTCCACAAGGTGGTCGCACCCTGGTAGCCGGTCTGGCAGGCGCGGAACTCTTCCAGATCGTCCGGTGTACCCATGCCGCTGACGTTGAAGAAATCTTCGTACTGGCGGATGCGCGTGGTGCGTTCCTCGGCACTTTCGCCCTTGGGCGCCATGCAATAGATCGTGACTTCGGTCTTGTCGACCGCGATTGGCCGTACCACGCGGATCTGCGTGGAGAACTGGTCCATCAGGTACACATTCGGGTAGAGGCACAGGTTGCGGGTTTGGTCGACGATAAAATCGGCGCGTTCCTGGCCCAGGCGCTCGGCCAGCGCCTCGCGATGGGCATGCACCGGACGCACTTCGGGGTTGAGCAGGCGCGTCCACAGCAGGATATGGCCATGCTCGTAGGCGTACACGCCGCCCAGGCTTTTCGACCAGCCATTGGCATCCACGGTGCGCGTGCCTTCGGCTTCGTAATTGCGCCGGCCCATGGTCGCCGAGTAGTTCCAGTGCACGGAGCTGACGTGATAACCGTCGGCGCCGTTTTCGATCTGCAGCTTCCAGTTGCCGTCATACACATATGACGAACTGCCCCGCAGCACCTCCAGCCCCAGCGGGGCCTGGTCGACCATCTGGTCGATGATCACCCGGGTCTCACCCAGGTAGTCGCTCAGCTCCGGCACCGTCTCGCTGAGGCTGCCGAACAGGAAGCCGCGATAGTTTTCGAAGCGGCCAAGGCGTTTCAAGTCGTGGGAGCCGTCACAGTCGAAGCTGTCGGGGTAGGCGCCGGTCTTGGCGTCCTTCACTTTGAGCAGCTTGCCGGCGTTGCTGAAGGTCCAGCCGTGGAACGGGCAGGTAAACGAGCCTTTGTTGCCTTGCTTACGGCGGCAGAGCATGGCGCCACGGTGGGCGCAGGCGTTGACCAGGCCGTGCAGCGTGCCGTGTTTGTCGCGGGTGATGACCACGGGCTGGCGGCCGATCCAGGTGGTGAAGTAGTCGTTGATCTCCGGCACCTGGCTTTCGTGCGCCAGGTAGACCCAACCGCCTTCGAAAATGTGCTTCATTTCCAGGGCAAACAGGTCGGGGTCGGTGAAGATGTCGCGGCGGCAGCGGAACACCCCAGTGGCGGGATCTTCCTGGACGGAGTCGCGCAATTGTCGGGCGAGTCGGTCGAATGTGCTGATCATGGGGTAGGCCCTCGGTTGTTCTTGTATCAGGCCCCCCCACCTTATGTGCTTGCCCTACCCCTCAATATCCGCTGACTGCAATTCGTTATCCGCCTGGCGCGAGCCGGCGCTTCCACGTTTGCGAAGGCAGCTCGCCAAAGCGTTTGCGATAGGCCTCGGAGAACCGCCCCAAATGCACAAACCCATGATCCAGCGCCACCTCCGTCACGCTGCGCGCCGTGGCCAGTTGCAGCATGGCGTGCACCCGCTCCAGCTTGCGCTGGCGCATGTAGTCACGGGGTGACAGGCCGACCTGGCGTTCAAACAAGGTATACAACGAACGCTCGCTGACCCTGGCGATGGCCATCAGTTGTTCGACGCTGATGTCGTCGGCCAGGTGCTCCTCGATGAACTGACGCACGGCTTCAAAGCCCCTACCCTGATCCGGTCGCGGAATCACCCGCAGGACGTTGCTGGCCAGCAGCGCCAACAGCTTGTTCGCCACAATGCGCTCGTACAGGCCCTGCACTTCGGGTTCGGCGGCGTTTTCGGCCTCATGGCAGATCAGCCCCAGCAATTGCAGGAACCCACCCATTTCGGCAAGTGCGTGGCGCGGCGCCGCAAAACGGATGCCCGGCTGCGGCAACGTCCAGTGCTGCTCAAGGCAGGCGTTTTCCAGCAGGCGCACGGGCACCTTGACGATGAATTTTTCGCAGTCGGCGGAATAGGTCAGGTCTACCGGGTCATCCGGGTTGATCAGCAGCACTTCGCCGGGGCCCAACACCTGTTCTTCGCCACGGGAGCTCGAGCGGCAGTGGCCGTGCAGCAGGATCTGCAGGTGGTAGATGGTTTCCAACGCCACCGAGGTCACCCGCACCGGCGCGCCGTAGCTGATGCGGCACAGGTCCAGGCTTGAAAAGGTCCGGTGGCTGATGCTCGCCTGCGGGCGGCCCTTGGGCGGCAGGCGGATGCAGTGGCTGCCGACATGCTGGTTGACGTAGTCGGACACGGCATAGGCATCTGCACGGTCGAAAATCTGGCTGCGCTCACTCAATAGCACGGTCATGGTTGCGCCTTTTATTGTTATGGGCCCTGCGTATGTACTTCACCGCAGAGTGATGCGGGGGACGCAAGCCGTCCAATATTCAATAGGTGTTGCTTCATACCCCGAAGGTATCGTGGGTTCACTTTCGCTGCAAAACCGACTCACCGGCCTGGGGCGGCAGCCGCAGGTTATCCAGCAGCGCCACGCCGGCGATCACCGCCACTAGAAGAAACGTCAGCTGGAAATCGGCGGTGGCGGCCTGCCCGGTATTGCCGTGAAAATTCATGGCAAAACGTAACAACAGCGCGCCAATCGCCACGCCCATGGCCATGCTCAGCTGGAAGAACATGCTGAACAAGGTTGAGGCGTCGCTCATCTGCGCCTTGGGTATATCAGCGAACCCCAGGGTGTTGAACAAGGTGAACTGCATGGAGCGTGACAGGCCACCCACGAACAGAATGAACAGGATCAGCGCCCAGCTCATGCGCTCGTCCAGCAGCGCACAGGCCGCAATCGCGAGCACGCCAAGGATGCCGTTGATCATCAGCACCGAGCGAAAGCCCCAGCGCTGCATCACCGCCGTGGTGAACGGCTTCATCGCCAGGTTGCCGGCAAATACCGCGAGCACCAGCAACCCCGCATCGAATGCAGAAAGGCCGAACGCCAGTTGAAACATCAGCGGCAGCAGGAACGGCAAGGTGCTGATGGCCACCCGGAAAATCGACCCGCCGCACAGGCACACACTGAACGTGCGCACACTCACCACACCCAGCGCCAGCAATGGTTGGGCATGCCGGCGCATATGGCGCCAGGCAAAGGCGCCGAGCATTACGCCTGCAGCGCTGAGTAACAGGCCCTGCAACAAGCTGCCACGGCTTTGCCCGAGCAGTTCCACGCCGTACAACAGCGCCGCGCTGGCGACACCCACCAGCAGGAAGCCGCTGAAATCGAATGAGCGGGACGTGACCTCGTCGTGTTTGGGGATCAGTACCAGCGTGGCAATCAGCGCCAGCAGGCCCAGCGGCAGGTTGAGGTAGAAAATCCACGGCCAGGACGCGTGGGTAACGATAAACCCGCCCACAGGCGGCCCGAGTATCGGCGCCACCAGGCCGGGCCAGGTGATGAATGAGATCGCCCGCACCAGGTCTTTTTTCTCGGTAGCCCGCAGCACCGCCAGGCGCCCCACCGGCACCATCATCGCGCCGCTGATGCCCTGCAACACGCGCGCGGCGACGAAGGTCTGCAGGCTGTCGCTCCACCCGCACAGCAGTGACGACAGGCTGAACAGCACGATTGCCCAACCGAATACCCGCCGCGAGCCAAAGCGGTCGGCCAGCCAGCCGCTGATGGGAATGAACACCGCGACGGCGAGCATGTAGGCGCTCATACCGATGTTCACGTCCACCGCGCCCACGCCGAAGGTTTTGGCGATGTCCGGCAACGCGGTGGCGATCACTGTGGCGTCCAGGTTTTCCATGAAGAAAGTGACGGCGACCAACAAGGCAATCAGGGTTGAGCGGCGTTGGGAGGTCGACGTCATTGCTGTTCACTCATGGTTTCGAATCGGCACTTTATCAATAAGTGCGTCCTTTATGGTCCGCGAAATGCCTGCCTCACAACGTGGCGCCCGGTAACGAATTGCCCCGAATTGGGGTGCGCGCTTGCAAAAAACGGCTGTCTCACGCGCCAAAACCCATCAAAAACCTGGAAAAGTCATTAGTTGGCACGATAACCGCTTATTAGCCAATACAGGATTGTTGAACAATCCAAATCTCCCTGCATCCAGCAACCGAGGCGACAAACATGCAAAAAGGTCTGACGGGCAAGAACACCCTGCGCACATTGGCGCTAGCGATCACCCTGGCGTGCGTGACGCCGCTGCTGTCGGCTGCCGAAATCAAGGGCACCCTGAAACCGGGCGAGCTGTCCATCGGCTCCGACCTCACCTACCCGCCTTACACCTACCTTGAGCAAAAGACCCCGGCCGGTTTCGACCCGGAGTTCATGCAACTGATGGGCAAGCAACTGGGGCTCAAACCACGTTTTCTCGACACCCGTTTCGCCAACCTGATCCTCGGCGTCAACGCCCGGCGTTTCGACGTGGTGGCCTCGGCGCTGTACGTCACCCCCGAGCGCGCCAAACAAGTGGATTTCCTCAGCTACCTGAAGACCGGTTCTTCGCTGATGGTGCTCAGCACCGGCGACTTCAAGCCCCAGCGCCCGGAAGACCTGTGCGGCAAGCGCGTCGGGTCGATCAAGGGCGCGTCGTGGGTGCCAAAGCTGAACAAGGTTTCGGCGGACTACTGCCTCCCTGCGGGCAAGCCGGCGATCGAGTCGCGTGAGTTCCCGACGTCTCCGGAAGCCGCCCAGGCCCTGCTCGCCCAGGCGGTGGACGTGCAGATGGAAGACGCGGCGGTTGCCAAGATCACCGTGGAAAAACTGCAAGGCAAAACCGTGATCAGCTCCAGCGAGTTGATCTACCCGGTGGTGGTCGGCCTGGCCGTGCGCAAGGAAAACCCGGCACTGCTCCAGGCGCTGACCGGCGCCCTGAGCCAGATCAAGCAGGACGGCAGCTACGGCAAGCTGCTGGCGCGCTACAACCTGGCCGAGCCGAACGCCGCCGAGATCAGTGCGGCACTGGGTAACTGAAACGCGGAGCACCTTTATGCAATTCGATTGGCACTACACCCTGGGTTTGTTATGGAACGGCGACTTCTGGCGAGCTGTCGGCACCGTGGTCGAACTGAGCCTGGAAACCTGGCTGCTGGGCATTGTGCTGGGGTTTTTCCTGGCCCTGGCGCGGCAGTCGGAGCGCCGCTGGCTGCGGGACTCCGCCGGCGTCTACATCTGGTTCTTCCGCAGCCTGCCGTTGCTGGTGCTGTTGATCTTCGTCTACAACCTGCCGCAGGTGTTTCCGTCCACCAGCGTGGTGTTGTCCAACCCCTACTCCGCGGGCCTGATCGCCCTGGTGCTGAGTGAGGCGGCCTACATCGCCGAGATCCATCGGGGCGGCCTGCTGGCGGTGGTCAAGGGGCAGCGCGAAGCCGGCAAGGCGCTGGGCGTGGGTTATCGCGGCGTGCAGCGGTTGATTGTGGTGCCGCAGGCGCTGCGGGTTGCGTTGCCGACACTGGCCAACGAATACATCACCATAGTCAAGCTCACCTCGCTGGTGTCGGTGATTTCGCTTTCGGAAATCCTGCTGGTGGGCCAACAGCTCTACACCCAGAACTTCCTGGTGATGGAGACCATGCTGGCCGTGGCGTTTTATTACGTGTTCATCGTGACGGTGTTCAGTTGGCTGTTGCGGGTGCTGGAGAACCACCTGGACGTGACCCGGCGCAAACCCAAGGCCATCGCCCCCGCCGTGCTCGACCAGGTGGCCACGCGTCGTGCCCCCGGCCAGGCCGAGCCCGGTGAGTTTGCCTTGCAGGCTCGCGGGGTGCGCAAGGCCTATGGCGAGCTGGAAGTGCTCAAGGGCGTCGAACTGAATGTGCGCTGGGGCGAGGTGGTGTCGATCATCGGCCCGTCAGGCTCTGGCAAGACCACGCTGATTCGTACCATGAACGGCCTCGAAAGCCTCGACCGTGGCGAAATCACCCTGCAAGGCCAGCCGTTCCTGCGTGGCAGCCAGGAGCCGCAAGGCGCGCTGGGGCACAAGGTGCATATGCGCGGCATCGTGCATGTCGGCATGGTGTTCCAGGGGTTCAACCTGTTCCCGCATAAAACCGCCCTTGAGAACGTGATGCTCGCGCCGGTCTACCATGCCCATGGTAGCGGCGAAGAACTGCGCCTGTTGAGCCTGGCCCTGTTGCGCAAGGTCGGCATGCTGGAGCACGCCGGCAAGTACCCGCACCAGCTATCCGGCGGGCAACAGCAACGGGTGGCGATTGCCCGCGCCCTGGCGATGC